>CAXSFF010000526.1:0-3647 GCA_964236035.1 uncultured Acetobacteraceae bacterium | reverse complement strand
AAACCGGCGCCTGAACGAATGGACGAGTATGACGTGCTGATCGCCGGCGCCGGCCCCGTGGGGCTGTCGCTGGCGATCGAGCTTGGAACCCGCGGCGTCACCTGCCTGGTGGTGGAGCGCAACGACCGCGTCGGTCTCAGCCCGCGCGCCAAGACGTCCAACGTCCGCACGCGCGAGCACCTGCGGCGCTGGGGCATCGCCGACACGCTGCGGCAAAGCTCGCCGATCCCGCCCGACTACCCGCCCAACATCGTATTCGCCACCCGCATGAACGGCTCCGAATTGGCGCGCTTCGACAACGCCTTCAACGGCGTGCGCCAGCGTAACGACCTTTATTCGGAGGAGGCGCAGTGGGTGCCGCAGTACACCCTGGAGGAGGTATTGCGCGCGCGCGCGGTCAGCCTGCCGGGCGTGACGGTCGAGTTCAACACGGAGATGTCGCAGATAGACGCGGCCGATGACAGTGTGACGGCGGCTGTCCTCGACCTGACCACGGGGGCCGCAAGGCGGGTCCGTGGCAGCTACCTGGTCGGGGCGGACGGCGCCCGCAGCACGGTCCGCAAGGCGATCGGCGCCACCATGAGCGGCAACGACGTGCCGATGAGGAACTGCAGCGTCATCTTCCGCGCCCCTGACCTGGCAAGCCGTCACGCCCTTGGCCCGGCCATCATGTACTGGATGGTCAACGGCGACGTGCCGGCGATCCTTGGGCCAATGGACAAGGACGGCCTTTGGTACTTCATGGCGACCAAGCTGGCGGACGATCCCGACCCGGCGGACTCCATCGCGATGATCCGGCGCTCCACCGGCATCGCCGACCTTGAGATCGAGGTGGAGCGAACCGACCCGTGGGTCGCGCGCTGCCTGATCGCCGACTTCTACGGCAAGGGGCGCGTGTTCCTGGCCGGCGATGCTTGCCACCTGCACCCGCCGTTCGGTGGCTTCGGCATGAACATGGGCATCGGCGACGCCGTCGACCTCGGCTGGAAGCTGGCCGCCACGCTGCAGGGCTGGGGCGGCCCTGGCTTGCTGGAGTCCTACGAGCCGGAGCGCCGCCCGGTGCATGAGCGCACCATGCGCGAGGCCGCGATCAACTACGGCGTCGTCGGCAACCAGCTGGTGCATCCCGACCTTGAGGCGGCCGGCGCGGCTGGCGACGCGGCCCGGCGCGAGGTCGGCGCAATCATCGAGACCACCAAGGTACGCGAGTTCCGCACCCTCGGCCTGGTGCTGGGCTATCGCTACCAGAACTCGCCCATCCTGGCGTCGGATGGCACCCAGCCGCCGCCCGAGCACTTCATGAACTACGTCCCATCGGCGTCGCCGGGTTGCCTGGCGCCGCACCGCTGGCTGGCGGACGGCACCTCCCTGTATGATCATTTCGGCTCGGGCTACACGCTGCTGGTGACGGAAGGCGAGGCGCATGCCGCAGTGGTGCAGGCCGCTGCCGAGCGTGGCATCCCGTTGAAGGTGGTGACGCCGAACGAACCCGGCCTGCGCGCGCTGTATGAGGCGAAGTTCGCCATCATCCGCCCGGACCAGCATGTGGCCTGGCGCGGCGACGGCGTCTCCGGCGATGCCGGCGAATTGCTGGACCACGTCACCGGCCACGCACCGAGCAATGCGCCGGCAGCACAGGAATTGGCCGCCTTCGCATAGCCGGCCTATCCAACAAGACACTCAGAGAGAAGCAACGTGGCCCAGGGCGCGCTCTGGCTGCCACACTGGACAGCTAGGCCTTATTCCAGGGCACGACGCCAGCTCGCCACCAGCAGATCGGTGGTCGCCTGCCACGTGAACCCGGCGGCGCGCGTGAGGCCAAGGTCCCGCAGGCGGTCCGCCGTCGCCGGGTCATCCAGCACGGCGCGCAGGCCGTCGGCGATGCTGGCCACGTCGAGCGGATCGACCCGCTGGGCCGCGTCCGCCGCCACTTCGCCAACCGCCGTGGTGGCGGACGCGACCACGGGGCAGCCCGCCGCCATCGCCTCCACCACCGGCAGGCCGAACCCCTCGTAAAGGCTGACATAGGCGAACACCCGCGCCCGGGCGGTCAGCGCCAGCAGATCGGCGTCGCCGACATGACCCAGCAACCGGAGACTGCCGTCGCGCAGCGCCGCCTCCGCATCGGGCTGCGCCATCACGCTGCCCCATCCCTTGCCGCCGGCGATCACCAGCGGGATATGCGCGCGCAACGGGGACGGTAGGGTGAGGTAGGCGTTCAGCAGCCGGTCGAAGTTCTTGCGCGGCTCCAGCGTTGAGACCGAGAGGATGTAACTACGGTCCTGCAAGCCATGCCGCGCCAGCACGGCGGCGGCGGCGGCGGCCGGCAGCGGCCGGAAGTCCGGCGCCGGCGCCAGCGGCACCACGTCGACCTGATCGGCCGGCACCCCGAGGTCCCGCACCGCGGCGTCCTTGGTGAATTGCGAGATGGCGACGAAACGCCGGGCGCGGCGCAGGGTGTCGGGCAGGTTGCGGTCGATCCAGACCAGCCGCTCCTTCGGATGCCACGTCGGGTCGTGATGCCACGACAGGTCGTTGATGGTGGCGACGGTGGGCAGGTGCAGCCGCCGCACGATCATGTTCGGCTCGTGATAGACCAATGGAGTGGCGGACTGCCGAGCCAGCGCGGCGACGCGGCGCAGGATGATGCCGCTCTTGGCGGCACGCAGCACCTGCACGCCGGGCACCTGTCCCAGCAGTACCTTCCACGCGACCGGCGGCCGGACCGCGTAGCCTTCCAGCGCTTCCACCCGGTCGGCGGCCAGGATTTCGTTGCGCACCAGCAGGCTGACCTGCTCGACAGCCGCGTGCTCCCGCGCGGCGCGGACGATCTCGACGGTCATGCGGCCGACGCCCGAGCGCGCGCCAAGCAGGCTGTCCGCGCCGATGAGCACGTGGAGAGGATTGGACGAAGGGGCTGCCATGGGTGCGGGAGCCGTTATGGCCAAAGCGCGCCGGCGATGGAAGGCGGTGGCCTGGCCGGTCCTGTCTTCACCTTGCAGGTATGTCGCTTCACCAACTCCGTCTTGGACGGCGCCCGCCGACTTGGCTAATGTCCCGGATAGTGCCGAAGGCGACATGACAAAGGGAAACACCATGCTCGACGGCATCCAGGCGGCGCTCGGCCCCACGGTGCCGGCGACCGGAGCCCTATGACGGCGCGGCCTTTCCATGATGTCGCAGGCGCGGTTCGGCCGCGTCGACGGGCTGATCAACAACGTTGGCGGCACGATCTGGGCCGAACCGTACAGCCATGACGCTGCAACAAGCTTAGGAACACCCTCATGCCGGTGATCGCCGCTGCGGAACTCGACATCGCCTACCAGGATCACGGCCCGGCGGATGGCCCCGTGGTGTTGCTGCTGCACGGCTGGCCGGATGATGCCAGCACCTGGGATGCGGTGACGCCGTTGCTGACCGCGCAGGGGCTGCGCGTCATCGTGCCGACCCTGCGCGGTTTCGGCGGCACGCGGTTCCGCTCCGAGGCCACACCGCGCACCGGCAACAGCGGCGTGCTGGCGATGGACGCCATCGCGCTGATGGATGCACTGCACATCGAGCGGTTCGCCGTGGCAGGCCATGACTGGGGCTCCAACATGGCCGAGGCGCTCGCCGTCGGCTGGCCGCACCGGGTCGAGCGCATCGCC
>CAXSFF010000525.1:0-3650 GCA_964236035.1 uncultured Acetobacteraceae bacterium | reverse complement strand
TCGAGTGGGACAAGGACGACATCGACGCCCTGAAGTTCATGAAGGTCGACGTGCTGGGCTTGGGCATGCTCGGCTGCATGCGCCGCGCGTTCGATTTGCTGCGACAGCATCGCGGCCAAGTCCACAGCTTGGCCAGCATCCCCAAGGACGACTCCGCGACCTTCGCGATGATCTGCCGCGCCGACACGCTCGGCACCTTCCAGATCGAGAGCCGGGCGCAGATGGCGATGCTGCCGCGGCTCAAGCCGGCCAAGCTGTACGACCTGGTGATCCAGGTGGCGATCGTGCGCCCCGGGCCGATCCAGGGCGACATGGTGCACCCCTACCTGCGCCGCCGCGAGGGGCTGGAGCGTGTGGAGTATCCCACTTCCGAGCTGCGGCGCGTGCTGGAGAAGACGCTGGGGGTGCCGCTGTTCCAGGAGCAGGCGATGCAGGTCGCCATCGTCTGCGCCGGGTTCACGCCGGGCGAGGCGGACCAGTTGCGCCGGGCGATGGCGACGTTCAAGCAGACGGGCGGGGTCAGCCCGTTCCAGGACAAGATGATCGCTGGCATGGTCGCCCACGGCTATGAGCGCGAGTTTGCCGAGCGCACCTTCCGCCAGATCGAGGGCTTCGGCAGCTACGGCTTCCCCGAGAGCCACGCGGCAAGTTTCGCCCTGGTCGCCTATTGCAGCGCCTGGATGAAGTGCCACCACCCGGACGTGTTCTGCGCGGCATTGCTCAACGCGCAGCCGATGGGGTTCTACGCGCCCGCCCAGGTGGTGCGCGACGCCAGCGAGCACGGCGTGGAGATCCGCCCCGTCTGCATCAACGCCAGCGGGTGGGACTGCACGTTGGAGGGGAGGGCGGTGCGGCTGGGCTTGCGCATGGTGAAGGGCCTGGGCCAGCCGCATGCCGCGCGCATCGCCGAGCGGGCGCCGTACCGATCGGTGGAGGACGCCTGGCGCCGCGCCGGGGCGCCCGCCGCAGCGTTGGAGCGCATCGCCGAGGCCGACGGGTTTAGCGGCATCGGGGTCGGCCGCCGCGATGCGCTGTGGGCGATCCGCGGCCTGGGCGAGGCGCCGCTGCCGCTGTTCGCCCACGCGGCGGACGCCGTGGAGCCGGCGGTGGCGCTCACGCCGATGACCGAGGGGCGCGCGGTGGTGGAGGACTACCAGGCGACGGGGCTGTCGCTGCGCCGCCACCCCGTCGCGTTCCTGCGCGAGGAACTGCGCCAGCGCGGCATGATCGCGTGCGAGGGGCTGGCGGCGGCGCGCGACGGTCGCCGGGTAATCGTCGCCGGCATCGTGCTGGTGCGGCAGAAGCCCGGCAGCGCCAAGGGGGTGATGTTCCTCACCATCGAGGACGAGACGGCGGTCGCCAACCTGGTGCTGTGGCCCGGCGTATTCGAGCGCCAGCGCCGCCTGGTGCTGTCGGCGGGGATGCTCGCCTGCCACGGCCACGTGCAGCGGCAGGGCAGCGTGGTGCACGTGGTGGTGGAGCGGCTGGAGGACTGCTCCGCGGCGCTGCGCAGCGTGGGCCAGCGCGACACGCCCCCGATCGCCGGCCGTGGCGACAGCCCGGATGGGCGAAACAAGCCAGTCGTCCGGCCGCGCGACATCCATCCGCCGGACGGCCGCTTCACGTCGGGCATCAAGGTGCCGACGCGGGACTTCCGGTAGCCCTGTCGCGGCGGGCGTGCGGCTCGCTTGCCTTCGAGGCTGTATATACTACGTAGAAACAAGATGACGTGGAAAGCGCAATGCGGGGCGTGGTGAAGAAGTGGGGCAACAGCGCCGCCGTGCCCATCCCACCCGTTCGAGGTGGCCCTGGCCAGCACGCCGCCCAGCGTCGTGCTGGCCGACCAAGTGAAAAGCCAGGATTGGCGCGTGTGCAAGGCCACCCGCAAGGGCCGGGTGAGCCTGGCCGAGTTGGCCGAGGTGCGGGCCAAGCTGGTGGCATTGATCGGATAGTTGGCTGCCATCCGGATTGCTCGCTGGCACGGTGACGCGGGCCTAGAACTTCCGTTATACCAGCGGGATCAGGGATCGACCTCTCAGCCGTCATTGCGAGGAGCGCTTGCGACGTGGCAATCCAGGGGCCGCGTGGCAGGTTTTCGTCGCGCGGCCCTGGATTGCCACGCCGCCAAGCGGCGGCTCGCAATGACGGGTTTCAAGGCGGCAGCAGCGCGTCCACCAGCGCCTCGATCTCCGCCGCCACGCCGTCTTCGGTGAGTGCCGCGCGGATGGCGCGGCGCTTGGCGGTGAAATGCTGCGCATCGTCCAAAGGCACCAAGGCCGCCACCGCCTCCGCGCGCGATGCAGCGGCGGCGAGGTCGCGGTGCAGCGGCTCCGATCCGTCGTATTCGGGGATCGGCAGCGTCCAGACGAGGTTGTCGAAATCGCGCTTGTCGCGTTGCCCATGCGGCTGGAGATCGGTGATCTTCGCCAACACTGCGGCACTGTTGAGGATCGCCTCCAGGTAGGCGGCCTCACCTGGCGACCGCACGCTGGCCCAGTAGGCTTTGTGATCGACGATGACGTCGTGGGCGAGAAGCTTTGCCGCACTCAGCCGCGTGCCAGCCTTTGTATAGAGCACACGGGTGACTGCGGCGGCTCCCGACTGGCTTGATAGTGTCCGCATATGGTTGATCCGCGCCGATAAGGTCATGCGTGGCTGTCCATCAGCCGATTTATTGGCCTGTTCTGCCCACTTGGCCTCCACATCGGCCAACCAGGCGGCGAGATGCCGGCTGCCGCCTTCGCGCGCGGCCACAGAATCTAAGACCTTCGAACCGCTCATTGGGATCACTGCGGTTAGGGTTGCCAACATCCGGAACGGCGCAACGCTTTCACCCAAGGCCAACTGGCGCAGGAACTCCACTTCTACCGGCCCACACGGCGGCTCGACCATCGTCCACGGATACTTGTCCAGCCTCCCGGCACGGCCCTGCATGATCGAGGCGTGGGCCGAGCGCCCCAGCCTGCTCGCAGGCGCCGGGTCCACGATGAAGAACCGGCGCGGCACGATCGTGGCGCCCTGGCGGAACCGCGCACGATAGGGCGACGCCCCGATTAGCGTCCGCGGACGCGGCCAGGCGACCCGGCCATGCGTCAACGCCCGCGTCGCCTCTGCCTCATCGGCGTCGCGCCGGGTCAGGCGGCCCTCCCAGCGATCGACCTCGTCAGGATGCGGCCCGGCCATCTGCTGGCGGCCGAACAGCACGCAGGTACTCGTCGTGCTGCTGCCGGACTGGGCGCCGAAGATCGGCCACACCCGCTCCAGCGCCCACGCGCCGGTCAGCCGCACCCGCGCCTCGCCCATGCGGCCAGCGCGCAGGCCGGCGAACACTGGCGCGTTCAACACGGCGTATGGCAGCACGAAGGCGATTCGCCCCCGCGGCTTGAGGTAGCGTTCCGCCCCGCGTGCCCAGAACAGCGCGCACAGGTCTTGCTGCGTCGCCAGGCTGCCGCCCACCCACAGGTCGTAGCCCTGCAAGGCTTCGCGCACCCGGTCCTTCATGCCGGGGCTGAGATGGCGGTAGACGATCCAGGGTGGGTTGCCGATCAGCACGTCCGCCCGCTGCTCCGGCCGCGACAGCCAGACCGGGCGGGCGAGGTTGCGGAACACGAAGGTCCAGATGCCGTTGCGCCCGGCGCGGTACAGCGCCT
>CAXSFF010000524.1:0-3653 GCA_964236035.1 uncultured Acetobacteraceae bacterium | reverse complement strand
CTGGCCGGCTGCGCGTCGCCTCGCCCGACCATGGCGGCGAGGGGTGGACGGTGCACGAATGGCTGAAAAAGGCCGTGCTGCTGTCGTTCCGCCTGAACGATTCGGCGCAGATGGCTGGCGGCGCCTATGACAAGGCACGGCTGAAATTCGCCGATTGGGGCGCCAACCGGTTCCGCGAGGCCGGCTTCCGCGCCGTGCCAGGCGCCGTCGTGCGCCACTCCGCCTACATCGCGCCCGGCGTCGTGCTGATGCCGAGCTTTGTCAACGTCGGCGCCTATGTCGGCGCCAACACCATGATCGACACCTGGGCGACCGTCGGCTCCTGTGCGCAGATCGGCCGCAACTGCCACATCTCCGGCGGCGCCGGCATCGGCGGCGTGCTGGAGCCGTTGCAGGCGGCCCCCGTGGTGATCGAGGACGACTGCTTCGTCGGCGCCCGCTCCGAGGTCGCCGAGGGCGTGCATGTCGGGCGCGGCAGCGTGCTCGCGATGGGCGTGTTCCTCGGCGCCTCCACCAAGATCGTCGATCGCGCGAGCGGCGAGATATCCGTCGGGCGCGTGCCGCCGTACTCAGTGGTGGTGCCGGGAGCCTTGCCGGGCCGCCCGTTAACGGATGGTTCACCTGGCCCGTCGCTATACTGCGCCGTGATCGTGAAGCGGGTGGATGAGCGGACGCGTTCCAAGACCTCGATCAACGAGCTGCTGCGGGATTGATCGACCCGCTGCCGCTGGCGCAGGCGCTGATCCGCTGCGCGTCGGTCACGCCGGCGGACGCGGGCGCGTTGGACGTGCTGGAGCAGGCGTTGCGTCCGCTCGGCTTCGACGTGGCTCGGCTGGTGTTCGATGATACGCCGAACCTGTTCGCCCGCATCGGCACGGCCGGGCCGCATTTCTGTTTCGCCGGGCACACGGACGTGGTGCCCGCCGGGTCCGCCGCCTGGACGACGGAGCCGTTCGGGGCGGAGCTGCGCGGTGGCGCGTTGTTCGGCCGCGGCGCCTGCGACATGAAGGGTGCAGTGGCCGCATTTGCCGCCGCCGCGGCCCGTCATCTGGCCGCTGGGCCGCCGCACGGGTCGATCAGCCTGCTGATCACGGGGGATGAGGAGGGACCGGCGACCGGCGGCACCGTGCGCGTGCTGGACTGGATGGCGACCAACGGCCACGTGCCCGATTTCTGCCTGGTGGGCGAGCCGACCAACCCGCAGCGGCTTGGCGAGGTGATCAAGATCGGCCGCCGCGGCAGCCTGAACGCCGCGATCACGGTCCACGGCATCCAAGGGCACGCCGCCTATCCTGCCCGCGCCGACAACCCCGTGCACCGGCTGCTGCGGGTGCTCGCGGCGTTGACGGCGGCGCCGCTGGACGCCGGGACGGAGTGGTTCGAGCCGTCGAGCCTGCAAATCACCAGCGTCGACGTCGGCAACCCGGCCACCAACGTCATCCCCGCGAGCGCCAGCGCCCGCCTCAACATCCGCTTCACCGACCGTCACACGGGGCCGGCGCTGGAAGCCTGGCTGCGGGCCGTGCTGATGCAGCACGCTGAGCGGTTCGACCTCGATGTGCAGGTCAGCGGCGAAACGTTCCTGACCGCGCCCGGCCCGGCGGTCGAGCGCCTGCAAGCCGCTGTGACCGCCGCGACCGGCGTGCAGCCGCGGCTCGACACCGGCGGCGGCACTTCGGACGCCCGCTTCATCGCCCGTCACTGCCCAGTCGCCGAATTCGGCCTGGTCGGCGCCACCATGCACCAGGCCGACGAGCATGTGCCGCTCGCGGACCTCCGCGCCCTGGCCGCCGTCTATGAGGCCGTGTTGCAGGCTTTCCTGCCATGAAGCTGCCGACCCGGCGTCCTGCCGACCCCCGCAATGCCGACGGCGCGCCGCGCCAGGTGATCGCCATCGGCATCCTGATGCTGGCCCGCGGCAAGGCGGACGGGCTGCGGCATTTCGGCGACACCCGCGAGTCCGTGCTGGCGGCCCTGGCGCCGCTGTCGGCGTTCGCCCTGGTGGCGCTGGGATTGGCGCTGCTGGCCAACGCGAACGCCGATGTGCTCTCGGACCTGCTGGGCATGGCCGTCGGTTTCCTCGGGCAGTTGGTGTTCTCGTTCGAGGTCGCGCGGCGCTGGGGCCGGGGCGCGGAGTGGTTCCGGTTCGCCACGGCGTTCTGCTGGTGCCAATGGGCCGGTCCGCTGGCAATGGCGGTATTCCTGGTCCTCATGGGCTTCCTGATCGCGGCGGGGGTGCCCAACGACGCGGCCGCCGTGCTCGGCATGCTTGGCCTGTTCGGCTACGGCCTGTGGCTGCACTGGTTCGTGGCCCGCACCGCGTTGCAGCTTTCGGCGCTGCGGGCGGTTCTGCTGGTGCTGATCGTCAATGCGGCGACATCGGCGCTGGTGCTGCTGCCGCAACTCGCGGCGCAGCGGTAGCTCACGCGAACGGATCGTCCGGATAGCGCACGCCCGTCAGCACTAGGCCATCCGGTGGCGCGGTCGGACCGGCCCTAGCGCGGTCGCGGGCGGCCAGGATCGTCGCCATCGCCTCTGGCGGCCAGCGCCCGGCGCCGACCTGGACCAGCGTCCCGACCATGTTGCGCACCTGGTGGTGCAGGAAGCTGCGGGCCTCTGCCACCACCACCACGCCGTCGCCGTCGCGCGCCACGTCGAGGCGGTCCAGGGTCCGCAACGGCGACTTGGCCTGGCACGCGGCGGCCCGGAACGACGTGAAGTCATGACGCCCGAGCAGATGGCCGGCGCCCGCCGCCATCGCCGCCACGTCCAGCGGGCCCGGCACGTGCCACGCGCGATGCAGCAGCAGCGCCGGCCGGGCGCGGCGGTTAAGGATGCTGTAACGATATGAGCGCCCAATGGCGGAGAAGCGCGGGTTCCAGCCCGGCGCAGCGAGGGCAGCGTGCAGCACCGCCACGGCATGAGGTTTCATGTGATAGTTGAGCGCGTCGCGCACGGTGCGGGCGGTGAAGCGCGCCGGCAGCGACAGCATCGCCACCTGGGCCGCCGCGTGCACGCCGGCGTCGGTTCGCCCCGCCACGGCGCTGCCGACGGGTGCGCCGGCCACGCGGGCGGCGGCGTCTTCCAGGATCGCCTGCACTGATGGCACGCCCTCCTGCCGCTGCCACCCCGACAACCCGGTGCCGTCGTATTCCAGCAGCAATGCCCACGCGACAAGGTCCGCAGGATTACTCAAACCGGGTTCCGGGCGTCACCTTGTGTCCGCGCAAGTAGGCCGCCGCATCCATCGGGCCGCGGCCCGGCCGTTGCACCCGCACCAGGCGGAGCGCGCCGGACCCGCACGCGACCGTCAGCGCCTCGTCGAGCACCGTTCCAGGCTCGGCCGGCTCCGATCGCGGCAGCGGGATCGCCTCCAGCACCTTGAGCGTCTCGCCGCCGAACTGGCAGACCGTGCCCGGCCAGGGATGGAAGGCGCGAATTTGGCGGTCGAGCTGCTGTGCGGGCTGCCGCCAATCCAGCGTGCCGTCGGCCCGGGTGAGTTTCGGCGCATAGGTGGCGTCGGCGTCTGGCTGCGGTTGCGGCGCCGGGTCTTCCGCCAGCACGCGCCGCAGCAGCCCGGCGCCGAGGTCCGCCAGCGTGTCGTGCAGGCTGGCGGCCGTGTCGTGCGGCCCGATCGGCACGGTGGCGCTGAG
>CAXSFF010000523.1:0-3656 GCA_964236035.1 uncultured Acetobacteraceae bacterium | reverse complement strand
GCCGGCCCGCTCCAGCTTCTCCATCAGCGTGGGCAGCGCCGGGTCGGACGAGCTGGTGCCGAGCGTGATGAAGATCTCCGCCTTGATGTAGCGCAGTAGCTTGAACACGTTGAAGCCGGACCAGGCCCCGATCGCGCCCAGCACGCCGAACACGAAGATCGCCGAGGTCAGGTAGAACACGGCGACCAGGTAGAACAGCGACCCCAGTGAGTGCACGCCGTAGCGCCCAACCGTGAACGCCATCGCGCCGAACGCCCCGATCGGCGCCAGCCGCATCAGCACGTTGATGACGGCGAACACCATGCCGGTGACGGCCTCCAGCACCACGCGCACCGGCTCGCCGCGCGGCCCCATCACCGTCAGCGCGTAGCCGAACAGGATCGAAACCAGCACCACGGGAAGGATGTCGCCCCTGCCGAACGCGTCGAACACGGTGTTGGGGATGACGTTGAGCAGGAAGTCGGCGATGGTCTGACCCTGCGCCGCGGTGGCGAAGCCGGCAATGGCCTTGCCGTCGAGCTTGGCCGGGTCGGCGTTGAAGCCGCTGCCGGGGTGCAGGACGTTGCCGACCACCATGCCGATCAGCAACGCCAGGGTGGAGACGATCTCGAAGTACAGCAGCGCCTTGCCGCCAACGCGGCCGACCTTCTTCATGTTGCCCATGCTGGAGATGCCGGACACCACGGTGCAGAACACCACCAGCGCGATCACCATGCGGATCAGCTTGATGAAGCCGTCGCCGAGCGGCTTCATCGCCGCCGCCGTCTCGGGATAGAAGTAGCCGAGGATGATCGCCAGCACGATGCCCATCAGCACCTGGGCATACAGCGAACGGTAGATCGGCGGCTTGCGGACCGGTACGGCGTAGGCCATGGGTGTTTCCTTCAGGGGCCCCGTTGGCGGGCCTTTGTATTGGCGTCAGGCTTCAGGGATCAAGACCACGCGGTCGCGCGACGATCCCAGCACGGCCGCATAGGCGTCCCGCGCGTTGGCCATGGCATAGCGGGCGTGCGGCAGCACGGGGAAGGGGCGCAGCGCGCCAGAGGAGAACCCGGGCAGCATGGACTTCAGGATGTCGCCGGTCGCCACCGAGGACAGCGCCAGGGTGTCGATGCCGACATAGGTGTGCCGGCCGCGGTAGAACTCGAAGATGTTGAATTGGGCGATCTTCTCGACGGCGGCTATGAAGATCTGCCGGCCCATGATGGCCAGCGAGCGGTGCGCCGCGTCGAAATACGGGTCGCCCACGGTGTTCATCACGATATCCGCGCCGTGGCCGCCGGTCAGCTCACGCACCGAGGCCGCCACGTCGCCGGCCTTCGCGTCAATCACGTCCAGCGGCGCGCTGGCGTGACCGTCGTAGCTGGTCGTGCCGCGCGCCACGCCGATGACGCGGGCGCCGCGCCAGGTGGCGATCTGCGCCGACGCCTGGCCGACCTTGCCGGTGATGCCCATGACCAGCACGACATCGCCCGGCTTCGGCAACCCGGCGCGGCGGAACCCCTCCATCGCGGTGACGAACGGCACCCCGATCCCGGCCGCCTCGACCAGCGAGACCGAGGCGGGCTTCGGCACCGTGGCGTCCGCCTCCACCAGCAGGTGCGTCGCGTGGGTGCCGTCGCGGCGGATGCCGAGGTCGCCGGAGGAGCCGAACACCTCGCGCCCCAGCATCGCCTCCGGCCCGGCGACGATGGTGCCGGCGTAGTCGCGCCCGGGGGTGCGAGGGAACACGGCGTAGGGCATGAAGCCCATCGCCGCCTTCACGTCGGACGGGTTGACGCCGGCGGCGGCGATCTCGACCACAACCATTCCCTCCGCTGGTTCGGTGAGGTTCAGCGGCTCGATCACCGGGTTCACGGCGTCGATGTCGGCGGCCTTGGCGTGCAGGCGCAGCGCAGAGCCGGTGAACTCCGTCACAGCACGCGCCCGCCGTCGACGACGACGACGCTGCCAGTGGAGAACGGTAGGTGGGTGGCGCAGGCCAGCACGGCGGCGGCCACGTCCTCCGCGGTGGCGACGCGGCGCAGCGGGGTGGTGGCGGCCGTCTTGGCGTTGAACTCGGCGCCGCGCCCGGGCACGAACCCCGTCGCCACGGCGCCCGGCGACACCGCCATCACGCGGATTTCCGGCGCCAGCGCCCGGGCCAGGGATTTCGTCATCACGTCGATGCCCGCCTTCACCGCGCAATACGCGATGCTGGACCCCTGGCCGTTCATGCCCGCGATCGAGGAGATCGACACGATCAGCCCGTCGCCGCTGGCCTTCAGCAGCGGGGTGAACGCGCGGATCACGGCGAACTGGCCGCGCCAGTTGACCGCGAACATGCGGTCGATCAGCTCGTCGTCCAGCGCGTCGAGGTCGTGGTGCGGCACCGCCTTGGTGAACCCGGCGGTGTTCACCAACACGTCGAGGCGGCCATAACGCTCCGTCACCGCCGCCTTCAACGCCGCGATCGAGGCGCTGTCGGCCACGTCGGCCGGGAACGCCGCGTGGCCATCGCCCGCCAGCGAGGCGACCAGCGCGTCGGCGTCCTTGCCCGGGCGATGGGTGACGGCGACCTTGGCCCCCGCCTGCGCGAACATCACGGCGCTCGCGGCGCCGATGCCGCCGGCGCCGCCGACGATCAGCGCCACCTTGCCATCCAGTTCCATGCGCGATCAGCCCCTACTTGATCGGCGGCGTCGGCAGCTCGGAGACGCCGGGCTCCATCACGAAGTCGTAGCTGAAGGTGTACCACGCTCCCTCGACGTCCGGCGCCGGGGGCGTGCCGGTCTCGTGCAGCTGGTAGTCGCCGACCAGCTGCTGGGTGACGCCGAACACCACGTCCGTCTCCAGGTACTCGTCGTCCGCCACGAACACCTGGGTGACCAGCGTCTTGAAGCCCGGCGTGTGCGCCAGGATGTGCAGGTGCGCCGGGCGGAACGGGTGCCGGCGCTGGGCGCGCAGCATGTCGCCGACGGGGCCGTCGGTCGGGATCGGGTAGGCGGCCGGCTTGCTGGACCGGAACGAGAAATACCCGTCGGCATCGGTGTGGAACACGCCGCGCAGGTTCATCGGCGCCTGCTCCGGATCCTGGTTCTCATAGAAGCCACGCGGCGAGGAGTGCCAGATGTGCACCTCGACGTTCGGCAGCGGGCGCTTCTGCGGGTCGACGACGCGGCACTTGACGAACAGCGGCAGGGCGCCGCTCTCGGAGCGGATGATGCTGCCGCCGTTCTCCGTCTCCGGCGCGTTCAGCCGCCAGAACGGGCCGAGCAGCGCGGAGGCGTTCTCGGTCGCGCCGTTGTCGCCGTTGTTGAGCAGGCACACCAGCGTGGACACGCCGATCGTGTCGGAGAACAGGATGCCCTCGTTGTGCAGGTCGTGCGTCGCCTTGCCGATGCGGTTGAGGAAGTCGACGCCGTAGTCCCACTCCTTCTCGGTCAGCTTCACCTCGCGGACGAAGGCGTGCATGTGGGTGACGAACGATGTCATCACCTCGCGCACGCGCGGGCTGGGCGACTGGTTCATCGCCTCCAGCACGGCGTCGGTGACGGATGCCTGGTCCTTGACGATCATGGTGGGTCCTCCGATTGCCTCACAACAAGCCACAAAGGCAGCCAAGGGTAAATGGCCCATCGGCGCCGGCGACCGTCACCGGGCCGTGCTCGGCCAGC
>CAXSFF010000522.1:0-3656 GCA_964236035.1 uncultured Acetobacteraceae bacterium | reverse complement strand
CACGACTCCGCCAGCATCGCAGCGGCTGGCGGCTGGTCGAACACGGCATTCATCGCTGCCCTCCGCCGGCAGGGAATCGAAATCGCAGCCGTCCGGCGCTTGGGTGACGGTGCGCCGGCTTATGCCTTCTCCCGTACCAATCCCGAAGGCGACCCGGCAGCGAGACGCCATGTTGCAGGCCGCGGTCGTGGCTACCGCCCCAACCAGCATGCGGTCATCCAGTTCGTCCCGGACCGCGTTGAACGATCCGTCGGCAACGTGCGCGGATCGGCCGCTGTTTCCTTGCACGGAATCCCTGCCATGGAGCACCCCTTTTGCTTGAACCTGGCAGGGTGGGTTCTGGCTAGAACGGCAGGTCTGCGGTGAGACCCATCTCGCCGGCCAGCTTCGTCAACGCCGTGATGGCATCCTTCGGAAGCAGGAGACCTTTCTCACGGTTCTCCTTGTCGGCCCGGTCCTCCAGCTCGCCGGGGTAGAAGATTTCGTCGATACCCTTTATCCGCGGGACGGCCTTCAGTTCCACGATCAGGCGTTCCATGCGTTCCTCGAACTCAGCGAGAGGCTGGAACGCCGCGATGTTCAACGCGATCACCAGCTGGCATGCGCCACTGCGCCGCGTGGCCTCGTACGAGCCCTGAACGCCTGCCCCGAAGGTGCCGCCGGCAAGCACACCCGAAAGCATGTCCATGATCACAGAGATGCCGTAGCCCTTGTGGTCAGCCATCGGAAGCAGGATGCCTTCGATCCCCACCGCAGGATCGGTTGTCTTCTCGCCATCCTTGCTCATGGCCCAGTTGTCGGGAATGGAGACTTCCTTTTCCTTGGCCAAGTAGATCTTGCCGCGCGCTACCAGGGTGTTCGCGATGTCCATGACCATGGGCGGACGATCGCCTGCAGGTGCGCCCCACGACCAGGGGTTCGTCCCCACCGTCTTCTGGCGGCCACCCCACGGCGCCATCGCCGGGCTTGCGTTCGTGGTCAGGAAGCAGATGTAGCCCTTCAGCGCGGCCTTGCGAGTGTAGTAGAAGGCCGTCCTGAAATGCCCTGAGTTTCGCAGCGAAACCGCGCCGATGCCATGCTTGCTGGCGCGCCTGATCGCTTCCTCCGTGGCGCGGTCCGTCAGCACCTGGCCCATTGCATCCTTGCCGTCCCATACCACGATGGCGCCGGCATCGACAACGGTTTCAGGAGCGGCAACCGGATTGCACACGCCAGACTTGAGGCGGGCAGAATACCAGCCCATCCGCATGACCCCGTGCGACTGGATGTTCCAGAGGTCGTTCTGCACCAGCGTGTCCGCCACCAGCCAGGCATCCGCTTCGGGCATGCCTGCCGCCACGTAGACCTTGGTTCCAAAATCGCGAAGTCTCCCGGGGGAAACGTTGACGAACCCGCCATCTGCGGAATGGGCAGAGGACGCGGAAGCTTTCGGCGCCTCGGTCGTGACCGTATCCATCAAGCTCTCCTTCGAAGACCCGGACGAAACTCTCAGCCATGCAGTGCATGAACTGGTCGGGATGTCCGCTGCACCCTCGGAAACTACTCAATCGCTGGCTTTGATCATCACCTGATGGATCGCGGCCGTGGCCGCTTAGGTAGATTCCGATCCTGTCCCGTGATGGGCATGGCGAGCAACATCGGATTGGCCAACACTGAAGCGGGTTCGGACATGATGGATGGCGGCTGGATGAATAAGCGTCTGGCCGCCGCCATCTTCGATGTCGATGGCGTCTTGCTCGCCTCCCCGCACGAACAGGCATGGCGCGACGCGCTGACCGGCCTGGCCGACCCGGCACGGTTCACCACGGCGATGTACCAGGCTGCCGTCGCCGGCAAGCCGCGCATGGCCGGTGCCCTGGCCGCGCTCGAAGCGCTCGGCGTGCCGGACGCGTCCGCTCAGGTGGACGCCTATGCCGCCCGCAAGCAGGCCAGGCTCGAAGCGCTGATCGCCGATGGCCACGTCGCGGCCTTCCCCGACGCGTTGCGCTTCGTCGCAGCGGTGTCGGCGCTGGGCTGGCCGATGGCGGTCGCATCCTCGTCCAAGAACGCCATCCCGATGCTGCGGCAGATACGCCTGGCCGACGGCCGCGAGCTGCTGCCCCTGTTCAGCGTCAACGTCTGCGGCCGCGACCTGCGTCGCGGCAAGCCTGACCCTGAAATCTTCCAGCTCGCCGCAAAGGAGTTGCAGATGACGCCCGGACACTGCTTCGTGGTGGAAGACGCCTCCGCCGGCATCCAGGCCGCGCGGGCGGGCGGAATGGCCGCACTCGGCTTGGCCAGGCTGCACGATGGGGCGGGCCTGCGTGCAGCGCACGCCGATCTTGTGGTGACGAGCCTGGATGATGTTTCGATCGGCGTGCTCGTGGACGGACGGCTCGGGACGCCGGCATGACCACGCCGCGGACGGTGCAGCAGGCGCTGGAGACCACGGCCGGCCCGGCAGGACCATGATGGACCAGATCACCCGGATGCAAACGGCAGAGGGATGGTCGCTGGTCTTCGACGGCTATGACCCGGCGGCCGAGGGTATCCGCGAATCGCTCTGCACCTTGGGCAACGGTTACTTCGCGACACGCGGAGCAGCGGTCTGGGCCGCAGCGGACGGAGTGCACTACCCCGGCACCTACCTTGCCGGCGGCTACAACCGGTTGAGCACCGAAATCGCGGGTCGGACGGCTGAAAACGAGGAGCTGGTCAACCTGCCCAACTGGCTCGCCCTCGACATCCGGGTCGGCGACCAGGACTGGTTCGACGAGAGCAACGCGACGTTGCTGGACTACCGCCAGGAACTCGACCTGCGGCGCGGCTTGTTGCTGCGCACCATCCGCTTCGAAGATGCAAGCGGCCGGCGAACCCTGTTGCAGGAGCAACGCCTCGTCTCGATGGCCGACATGCACCTGGGTGCGCTGGAGGTGACGATAACGGCGGAGAACTGGTCGGGCCAAATCGCTATCCGGTCCGCCATCGACGGCCGGGTCGTCAATGCGGGTGCGAAGCTCTACCGAGCGTTCAACGGCAAGCATCTGGAGCCCCTGGTGGCCGAGGCCGTGGGCAACGACGGCGTCTACCTGCTGGTGCGCACCTGCCAATCCGACATCCGGATCGCCCAGGTGGCGCGAACGCAAGCGTTCCTCGACGGCAGGCTGCTCCAAACCCCGCGCACCCTCACCAAGGAAGCGGGATACATCAGCCAGGAGCTTGCGATCGACATTGCTCAAGGCCAGGCATTGTCAGTGGAGAAGCTGGTCTCCTTCTACACGTCGCGCGACTATGCGATCTCGGAGTGTGGGCTGGAAGCGCACAAAGCCATGGCGCGTGCTGGCCGCTTCGAGGCGGTGAAAGCAGGCCACACAATGATCTGGGCAGATCATTGGCGTCGGTTCGACATCGTGATCCAGCCCGCCGACCCCGGGTTCAAGCTGAATGTCCCGATGTTGCTCCGCCTGAACATGTTCCACCTGCTGCAGACGGTGTCGGTGCATTCCATCGGCCTCGATATCGGCATACCGGCCCGCGGTTGGACCGGTGAGGCTTATCAGGGGCACATCTTCTGGGACGAGCTGTTCATATTCCCGTTCTTCAACTATCGCGTTCCCGAGATCACCCGGGCGCTTTTGACGTACCGCTTCCGCCGGCTCGGCGAAGCGCGAGCGGCC
>CAXSFF010000521.1:0-3660 GCA_964236035.1 uncultured Acetobacteraceae bacterium | reverse complement strand
CGGCCACATGGCGCCGATGGAGGCCGCCGCCGCCGCCACGGATGCCCTGGCCACCTGGATGGCCTAGCCCGGGCGATACGCCGAGCCGTCCTCTGCGCGTTGCGGATGGTCGACGAAGCGACCATGCTCCGGCACTGCCACCTGGTCGAAGTCGCGCGCAAGGGTCGTCAACGCGTCGCGCATCGCCGGCCCCCGCATGGCACGGCCATGGCCGGTGATCACCAGCTCCGGCCCGAGCGGCGCCAGAGCTTGCACGGACGTTCGGGCGGCCTGCCAGTCATGGGTGAAGTATTTTGGCGGCCCGTGCAGCTCCGGCTCCTGCACCGCCGCGGCGTAGGCGGATTCCTGCGCCGTGGTGACGAAGGCGTCGCCGGCGATCAGCGCACGGTCCGCCTCGCGCCACAACGACACCTCGCCGACCGAGTGACCCGGCGTGTGCACCCAGCGCCAGCCCGGCATCCCCGGCACGCTGCCGTCGGCGGGCAGGGGACGCAGCCACTGCTTCACGTCCACCGGCCCGGTCGGGAACAGCGGCGACAGCAGCGCCACCAGGCCGCCGCCGACGAACGGATCAGGCGGCGGATACGACGCGCTGCCGTCCAGGTAAGGCATCTCCAGCGGATGGGCGTAGACGGGCACGTCCCACTCGCGCGCCAGCGTCTCCAGCGCGCCGACATGGTCGAAATGCCCGTGCGTCATGATGATGGCGGCAGGCGGGCCGGCGCCGAACCGCTCGGCGGCGGCGCGCCGGATGCGCCCGGCCATGCCGACGACCCCCGTGTCGACCAGCACCCAATGCTTGTCGCCCGGCACCCCGTAGAACACGACGTTGACGATGGCGAGGCGCTGGTAGGCGAGGTCAGGCGCCACCTCGATGGTGCCGTCGTCCTGCGCCTCCCCCGTCACGGCGGCCGGGTCGAGGGGGACTTGCTGGGCCATCGAGACTCTCCTGCTGCTGGTGCATGGCCCAACGCGGCAGGGCGGGCATCGTGCCGCTTGGCCTGGCGGAACAAATCCGTGACAGTGGCGGCCGTGTTGGAAGGATGCGACCGATGACGGGCCTGATCGAGCGCCACGGCTACGCCTTCATCCCTGGGCCGTTCCAATACTCCGCCGGCGTGGTGGCCCGCCCCGGCCACGCGATCGAGCGCGTCCGCTTCCTGCGCCCTGTGCCGCTCGCCGAGGGCTTCGCCCGCATCGAGGCGTTCCTGGCCGCCGAGGGGTTGCCGCTCGCCGCCTTCGCCGCCTGCGAGCTGCGCTCGCCGGCGCCGTTCACGGATGCCGGGTTCGTGGCGTTCAACCGCCTGTACGTCGGCACGCTGGAGCGATGGGGCATCGTCGCCAACGACGAGAATCCGGTGGCGCGCAGCAACGTCTGCCCCGCGATCGACCCGCCGCCGACGCCGAGCTTCCACGCGTTCAGCGTCGTGCGTCCGGCGGAGGGCGCGGCGAAGTCGTTCGTGGTGGCGGGCAGCGCGGAGTCGCAGGAGGGTGCTGGCCCGTACAAGGACAAGACCATCCGCTACGGCGAGACCTCCGCCGACGCGATCGCCGAGAAGCTGCGCTACGTGGTGGGGCAGATGGAGCGCCGCATGGCCGCAATGGAGATGTCCTGGGTCGCCAGCACGGCGACGCAGGTCTACACGGTGCATGATTTCCATGCGTGCATGGGACAGGATTTGGTGACGCGCGGGGCGGCGGCGGGTGGGATCGCATGGCATTATTGCCGGCCGCCGGTGATTGGGCTGGAGTATGAGATGGACTGCCGCGGGTTGCAGCGAGAGCGGGTGTTGGGATGTTAGAATGAGTGTTGCTTAGCTTGATGGCTGTATAACGGTTTAGCCGCATCCGTCATCATCTCAAAGTGTGAAACGGAGGATGACACCAACTCACAGGATGGCTTGGAGGAAGCGAGTTAGCTTTTGTCGTCTAGCCGACGTCTTAGCACGCTCATATGCCGAGAAGTCTGACGGCGAATGGCTTCAGCTCCCAACTGTCCCATGATGCCGGCGGACTGTTTGGCGTAGCTGCTGACAAAGCTATGCCGGCCCAAGTGGGTGTGGCTAGCAAGCACCTCGCGCTTGTGGGGAACGTTGCGACCGTTGAGTTTGCCGAGTTTCGCCAATACTGCCCGAACTTTTGCTACCCGCACATTGGAGGCCATGCGCCGATAGAAGCGGGACAGCGTGCCACTTCGTATGCGGGCCTTTTGGCCATCAAAGGTGAACCCGAGATATTGTAGGGCTTTTGCTGTTGTCAAAGAACACGAAACTAGAGCTGGACTCGGCAATGCGAATCGCGCCTCTTCCCGCTTGCTCGCGTTGAGCGAAAGCGTCTTTGTGTAGACCTTGAGCGCATCCACAATCATGGCTTCTATCGCCGTCATGTGCTCCGGCGAACAGAGAACCAAAATATCATCGGAGTATCGACGATAGCTCCCGCCGACGCCGCTCACAATTGCATGGACAGCAGTATCGAATTCCAGCATTGAAAGGTTTGCTGCCATCGCCGACAGCGGGGTTCCCTGTGGAATGCCCACCTTTCCGCTATGTTTCGAGATCAGCTTCGACGAGCCTAGAACGGCAGCTCGTAGATCACGGAATTGGGCGATCGAACAGAGTGGTCGAGGAAGATCGCGGTCCCGAGTGTTGGAGGGAAGACCTAGCCGTCGCAGCAGCTCCGCACGGTCGATTTTGCCGGCAACGGTCAGGGCTCTGAAAACCTTGTAGTGATCCTCGGGCAACGGTCCACCGCCGAGCAAAGATGTCCAGCAGCCCTTCAGTACTTCGTGGCTGATGTTGTCAAAAAACCCCTTGATGTCCAGCGCAAGGGCAACGCAGTTCCCCCGTGCCTGAATCTCACGGAAGGCTTCTTTACCGCGCTTGATGTTGGATGAGCCCTTTCGATAGCCGATAACGACATCGTTGAGACCACGCGCTGCAAGTTCGGCCTCGTAGAGAGCACCTAGGCGCTCAGCGTAAAACGCGAACACATAGCCATCATGGTTTGATGGGTAAGCCAACTCGCGGACCTTGGTCGTCGCGACCGGCCTCTTTTGTCCTGGATGCCTCCTGTAGCGGCGCTCTTTTTTGGAAAAGCTGATCAGAGGCAGGAAGGCGTGCTGAGCAACAGCAGTCGGGTCAGTGACTAACTGTTCCGCATTTTCCCTTGAAAGGGCGCGGTCGAAATGCACCCGGACTTTCGAGCTGAACCAATCGGTTTTGCGATGGATGCGGCGGGTCCGCTTGGACGTCAGCATTGGCAAACCCGGGGGAACAGGGATGTGCGTATACCCATACCTCTCCTTGCGGAGGAGGTCCCCCCGGTGTCTTTGATGATCGGACTGATGAAAGTCCGGCACCAACGGCTCAGTTTGGAACGCGTGTCGACCCGCATCCTACCCCTCGCCACACAATCTCGCAGCCCCGAAGAACCACGACGCAGAGCCAACGTGCGGTGTTATGATTACCCCGCGAAGGAGGTTCTCATGAAAGTATCAGCCTACCTGCTCACACGGCTCGCCGGTCGCCTGGTCTGGGCGGTCGTCGAGTTCGTCGCGAACTGGTCGCTTGACACAGTCAACACCAATCCCCTAGCGCAAAACGCTAAGTGTCCGTTCGGAAAGAGTTTGAGTTATTGGAGGCGGTTGTGGTTTGCTGA
>CAXSFF010000520.1:0-3661 GCA_964236035.1 uncultured Acetobacteraceae bacterium | reverse complement strand
AGCTTTGGTGTACCCGTTCCAGCTTTGTCCGCTTATGCATACCAAAAGGCCGTTTCGTCAGCTCTGCCCGTAGGGGTGGTTGGCGTCGGCGGGCCGCTCGGCGAACCACCGGGCGACCAGTGCGCCGACGGCCGCGACGACGTTGATCACCGTCTCCAGCGCGTCCGAGTAGAGAGCCACGCTCCCGGTCACCCAGTAGGCATCCGCCTTCATGCCGAGGACGACGATGCTGACGCCCAGGCTGCCCCAGACAACCTTCAGACTGCGGCTCATCCTGCTCGCCTTCGCACCAGCCTCAGCGCAGCAGCAGCTTGGGGGCCGCCTCGGTGTCCAGGCTGGCGAAGACCACCGCCGCCGTCCAACACGCCAGCGACAGCAGCCCGGCAGCCCTGGCGGATGCAGGCATGGCCCCCTCGACGGCCAGCGCGGCGACGTAGCCCGTGCGGTGGAACATGGCGGCGTTCGCCAGACCAAGCGCGACGGCGATGAGCTTGGGCGCCCAGTAGGCATGGGTGCCGACGCGAACCGGGTCATAGAGGAACAGCGACACGCCGGTGGCCGCCGCGACGGCGAACGTCGCCCACAGCCAGGGCAGGACGTGCTCGGCAAAGGAGCGAAGCGGCACGGTCCCTCGCCAGCCCATGAGCCGGAAGTCGAGCAGGCCGATGCTGCCGAAGAAGGCCCCCATCGCGACGATGTGGACTGTCCGGACCACGTAATGGAAGGGCTGGAGCGCGAAATGGTAGGGGCGCCAGTCCAGGGCGGCAAGCGCCTGGACCGGGATGCGGAGGAAGTCGAAGAGGCTGGGATCGGCCATGGCTGTGACGTGCTCGCGTTCGGGGCAGGCTACCCCAGGGCTGCCATTCGCCCCTTGTTATTGCGAACGCCTCGCATTAACAAGTGGCGGCACACGAATGGAGACCGCCATGACGCGCATCGCATCCCCACCCATGCTGGCCCTGTTGGGCGCCCTTGCCATGGCCTTGCTTGCCGTGGCCTCCGGGGCGTCCGCGGCTGAGCCGGTGCGGCTCGTCATCAAGGATCACCGCTTCACGCCGACCGAGGTCACCGTGCCTGCCAACGAGCGGTTCCGCATCGAGGTCGAGAACCAGGACGCGACGCCAGCCGAGTTCGAGAGCAGCGACCTGCGGGCGGAGAAGGTCATCGCCCCCGGCGGCCGGATCACCGTCATGGCTGGGCCGCTGAAGCCGGGCACCTACGGGTTTGCCGACGAGTACCACCCCGACACGGCGACGGGCGCGCTTACCGCCGTCCAGCAGCAGGCGGAGAAGTAGGCCATGCTCGCAAGCCTGGTCATCGTCTTCCGCGAGGTCCTTGAGGCCGGACTGATCGTTGGCATCGTGCTCGCCGCCACCCAGGGCATCGCGGGGCGCGGGCGCTGGCTTACGGGCGGCATCGGTGCTGGCGTCCTTGGTGCGGCGGTCATCGCCCTGTTCGCAGGCGCCCTGCAAGCGACCTTCGCGGGCGCCGGGCAGGAGGTGTTCAACGCCTGCATCCTGGTCGCCGCCGTGCTGATGCTGGGCTGGCACCAGGTCTGGATGGCCTCGCACGGCCGGCAGATGGCGGGCGAGATGAAGGCCATGGGCCGCGACGTGGCGGTTGGCCAACGCTCCCTCTTCGCCATGGCGCTGGTCGTCGGCGTTGCCGTGATGCGCGAGGGCGCCGAGGTCGTGCTGTTCCTCTATGGCATCGCCGCATCCGGGAAGGAGGGCTGGGCGGCCCTGATGCTCGGCGGCGCGATGGGGGTCGGCCTTGGGGCGCTCGTCTCGTTCCTGCTCTACCGCGGGCTGGTCGCCATCCCGGTTTCGCGGCTCTTCACCGTCACCGGGTGGCTGGTCGCCCTGCTCGCGGCGGGCATGGCGGGCCAAGCCGCCGCAGTCCTGGCGGGTGCGGACGTCATCCCGGCATGGGGCTACCAGCTTTGGGACACGTCCTGGCTGCTGCCAGAGGACAGCATCCCCGGCCGGGCGCTCCGGGCGCTGGTCGGCTATTCCGACCGTCCCATGGGGGTGCAGCTCGCCGCCTGGCTCGTCGTGCTCGTGGCGCTCGTCGCCGGCGCCCGCCTGGTCAGGCAGGCGCCGCAGCGTCCCAAAGAGCAGCGCGCAGCCTCAGCCCTCCTGACCAATCAACCCTGAAAGTCGAGCCGATGAAGCATGCCTTGGTCCTGGCGGCAGCCGCCGTCCTTGCGTCCCATCCTGCCAGTGCCCGCGAGTACTTCGTGGGCGGCCCCGTGCACGAGCACGATATGGAGATCGTCGCCAACTACCTGGTCGGCGTCGAGATGGCCCCGATGGCGCCGCGCATGGCGGTGGGAGCAGACGTCATCCATCTCGAAGCCGACGTTCACGCCACCGCGGATAATATCTACGGCTATCCCGATGGAGCCTGGGTGGGCTACCTGAAGATCGCCTACACGATCGAGAAGACGGAGGCCGGCTGGAAGGCTGATGGCGTGCTGCATCCGATGCAGGCCAAGGACGGCCCGCACTATGCCGACAACGTCAAGATGGACGGCCCTGGCACCTACAAGGTGACTTATGCCTTCACCTCGCCCGAGACGAACGGCTTCCTGCGTCATACCGACAAGGAAACCGGCGTGCCAGGCTGGTGGACGCCGTTCAGCGAGACGTTCACGTTCGCCTATCCGCAATAGCGGGCAACCGATGGGTGTGGACGTGCCCTAGCTGACACCGCGCCGCTTTCACGCTCTCCCGGAAACACGGCTCAGCTCTCAGCCGTGTTTCCAGGGTGGCTGGCTCGACACGATCGCGCCGGGCGCCTCCCTCAAAAATCCCGATGTTCGCATCAGTGACCTGGACGGTGCCCTGCTGCGGATGGACGACCCCAAGCCCGAGCTGGCCACCAGCGACCGCGCCCGTGTGATCCTTGATCCCAGCAAGCCCAGCAAATGCAGCGCCGGTGGTCGAACAAATGCCTGCCAGCAGCAAAACAGATCCCCAAGGGCGGAAGAAAGCGAGCACCATGACTAATTACGCCGCCGTCCCTGCCATCCTTGCCTTGCTGCTTGCCGCGCCGGCTGCCGCCCAGACCCCTCGCCAGATAGACCGCCAGCCCGGTGGCACCCCCGGCGCCGGTCCTGGTAGCAGCCCCGGCGCCCAGACCACCCCCGGCCCCAGCGAGAAGACCGAGCCGGGCGCCGCCGAGACCCGCCAGGCCACCCCCGGCGGTGAGTCTGCCGTGAAGCCCGGCGAGGAGGGCGCCAAGGGTTTCTGGGACCGCTCCAACCTGTTCGGCGACCTGGGCGGCCTCCGCACCCAGCTGTCCGGCCACGGCATCACCTTCGGCCTGACCGAGACCAGCGAGGTGTTCGGCAACCCAAGCGGCGGCGTGCGCCAGGGCGTGACCTACGAGGGCCTGACCCAGTTCGGCGTCGGCGTGGACATGGAGAAGGCGTTCGGCCTTGTCGGCGGCACCTTCAATGCGACGGGATACCAACTCCACGGCCGCGGGCTGAGCGCGAACAACCTGGACAACAACCTGCAGACTGTCAGCAGCATCGAGGCGACGCGCGGCTTCCTGCTGTTTGAGCTGTGGTACGAGCAGGTGCTCCTGGACAAGAAGCTGGCCATCCGCGCCGGCCAGTTGGCGGCCGACCAGGAGTTCATGATCAGCCAGTATG
>CAXSFF010000519.1:0-3661 GCA_964236035.1 uncultured Acetobacteraceae bacterium | reverse complement strand
CGTCGGAGCGGTCCGCAGCTCGGCTGTCCCCCATGCGCACGATGTGCTTAGGGCCGACCCAGATACCCTCACCCTCGACAGCGCCAACGTAGAGCATGACGAAGACCGTGCGCGCCGCCATCTCGCGCACACAGTAGTTCCGCCGCGGTGAACCCTCTGGGAAAACAGCTTGCAGCCTCGCGTGCACCTCGCGGACGTCAGGCAGCGGCGGCAGCATCGATCCCCGCACCGATGCCGTCGTGGTAGGCTACAGCGATCGTGGCCTCGACCTCTGCCTTCGGCGCACCGCGCGCCAGCAGGCGCGTGACCTTGCCCATTACCGTCGGCGAGGGCACCGGCATGGCTTCCAGCTCGAACGCAGACACCGCAACCGAGCCGTTGATGCAGCGAAAAGCTGCGTCCGCAGCTGCGCTATTCAGAAATGCGGAAATCGTCACGGCCGTCACAGCGGGTGCGGCCACGACAGGGCGGATCATGTTGAGGTGGTTCTCGACCACAACGGCGCCATGCTCGCGCAAAAACACTTCAGGCAGCTCAGCCGCGATCAGCCGCCTTGCCTGCTCCTTGGCCGTGGTGCGTTGAAGCAAGACGCAGGGTCGGTCCACGAGCAGCCACTTGTCTCGCGGCAGCCTGGTCGCGAACCAAGGAGCGTGACCGCGCCTCTCGGCTCGCCATACGAAACATCCGTCCGCGCTGACGGCTTCTGCCCAGACTATCGGGTGGGCCCCCTCGCTCTTCGCGGTTTGAAGTTGTGGCTTGTGGCGATTCCAGACCAGAGGGCCGGTTGAGACACCATAGCCGTAGTCCGCCAGACGGTGCGGCATTGTCCGCATTCGCCGCGCGAGTGCCACCTGGTCGGGCTTACGAGGTAGCAGCCAAGGTGCCTCAGGGCTTTCGGGAAGCGAGAACCTGCCTGCGCTCCGCGTTACTGCTCGCCTTTCTGCGTCCAGCGCCAGGAACCCTACCGTACCGCCGCCGCCGCGAACCCGTTTCTCATCACTCCGACGGTAGACGGCTAACATGGTCTCCTGCAGCACGTCCTCGAACACCCCCGATCTGTCCGCCACTAGGTCTACGGCCGCAGGCGGCGCCTTCGCGAGCAGCGCTCGCAGATTCTTATGGTAGAGGCCGGAGAGCATCGAGGTTGGCGTGACGTAAGCCACAAGGCCGCCATCCGGCGCCGCCCAGCGCAGAGCTGCATCGGTGAACAGGCCATAGAGGTTGGCGTGGCCGTAAACGCTGCGCGCAAACAGGGCCCGGCGCTCCGGCGAAAGCGTCACCCGCCCATAGGGCGGATTGCCGACGACCAGGTCGAAGCTCCCTATGTCGCACGCATGCAGGTCAAGACTATCGCGCACCTCGACCATCATGGGTACTGGCCTCCCGGCCTGCCGAGCAAGCTCGGCAAGCTGCGCATCTAGCATGGCCTGGGCGAGCCAAGCCCCAAACGGGTCCAGCTCAAAGCCGCGCAGCCGCTGGCCAATCTCATGCAGTGCGAGCGCCGGCGGCATACCGCTGAGAGCGGCCGCCATGCGGCTTGCCGCAGCAACCATAAAGGCGCCGCCACCACACGCGGGGTCGAGAACGCGTGCGGTACGCCAATTCGTACCCGCAACTTCAGCCATGTCCAACAATCGTCCAACGAGTGCGGGCGGGGTGTAGAAGACACCATGCCGGGCACGGTGCTCGCTTGGCAGCGTGGTGGTGTAGGCACCCCCGATCAAGTTGGCGGCCTCGCCTGGCCCCGCGGTGGCTAAGCCTTTCGCCAGGCTCGCGGCGCTAGATGCAGCCTTGCTGCTGATCGGCGCTTGACCGTCATGGGGTAAAGCCCGAACCGGCAAGCCTGCCTCACGACAATAGGCTGACACGATCGCGGCCGCGAACGCTGTCCCGGAACCGATGCTACCTGCGATCACCGCCGCCGCAGTGAAGGCCGCTCGGTTGTTGGTCGAAGTCGGTGACACGCAGACAGGCAGGTCCGGTGCCCACGGCATATCCACAGTAGGCTCTCGCGCTGTTGCATCCACCTCGATTCGGACTCCAACCATGATCGGCTATAAAAGTGAGTCTAGGCATGGGGTGGACTCACCCGTCCAGGGGCAACGAGAAATGCGCTTCACACAACGGCTCATTGAAGGCTTAGATTTGGTTATGGTTGAGGGCATTGCGCCTGCTGACGTCCAGCACGCACAAGCCATACGGGCGCGGCGGGACGCGCTTTACTCCAACATCTACGAAGAAGAAGCCACTGACCAGCGTTGGGTAGGCGACCTCGGCGAGATCTGCATTGCCGCTTGGCTGGACGCGGAACGCGTTCCTTACGAATGGCTGGCAGGAGACAAGGCGGCCGGCTTACACGACTTTGCATTGGCAGGCTGGCGTATGGGAGTGAAGACGGTGAAGCGACGGGTCGCTGTCCGATCAGACTATACAGCGCAGGTTACGAGACGGCACGTCCACGAGCCTGTAGATGGCTTCTTGTTCCTCACGTACCATGAACCTAACAATGCCATGTATCTGCTTGGGGCGATCGGGCGAAAGCGTTTTCTTCAAGAAGCAGTATATTACGGTCCAGGCGAGTGGGTGCATGCAAACTATCAAGTGCGCGAAGGACACGAGATCTACAATGTTGAAATTCTAAAACTAACCTCTCCTTTGCTCTGGCTTGGCATGGTCCGCGATCGTCTAGAACATAAATCCTCTTTAAAAGAGGACAGAGGTGGATCTGAGTCAATATGATTAATGTCTCTATAGACAAGTGATATGGAAGATTCTTTGTTATATAGGACATGCGATTAGAAGTTTCTAACGACAAAAACAGTGTATCGCTCACTATATGCTAAATTATTAGCTTAAGTCATGTGTAATCCTAAAGCAATCCCTGATAACGCAGCAGCAGCTGCTAGATCGGGATTATTTTCCTGCCCGGCTCTATTAACGAGTGTCATCCAAAGGTTGTGGATGGTAGTCGGCCTGCCTTCGGCACGAAGAGAAGCTTCCACTCGCGCGAGAAGAGCCCATACCCGGGGTTCTGCACCTTCCTGCGCGCAATAGCGCAAGTGCCATGCCGCCCTGGCGTCATCCGACAGCTGAGCAAAGGCCCGACGTGGAGAACGATCATAGGGCGACAAACTGGAGGTTACAGCATCAGCCAGCAGCACGGGAGAATCAGACATGTTGGTTAATTGCAGCAGAAGCAAGATGAACGCAATCACCCTCTACTTTCCTAACCGTGAGCTTTATCGCTATGCCTTACTCAGCTGCCTGGGCGAGCATGGTAGGGGGTGACAGCCCCGCGATCATCTCCTGGATGATCCGCCCCAGCGCCTCGGGTGACATGGGCGGCAGCTCGTACCTTGCGCCTGTCAACACGGCATCACGCTCCGCCAGGACGTGCATCGCCTTGACCCGCGCCTGCGCCTTGGATTGACCGGTGTGCTCCTCGATTGCCGTCAGCATGCCGACCAAGTCCAGGTCGGCAGCTGCGGGCGGCAGGAGCGGTGTGGCGTCCCGCTCGGCCACCGAAAGCCTGCCAACGCTTTCCAGCATCGCATCGTAGTCGCTATCCGGCGCATCGGGGATCGCCCGGCCGGCGAGACCTGTCCCGGAGATCGAAGCGTGGGCAGGCGGGGAGGAGGTCACGTCCGGCACGTCGGCGGCC
>CAXSFF010000518.1:0-3667 GCA_964236035.1 uncultured Acetobacteraceae bacterium | reverse complement strand
AGATTGGGAAAACGGCAATGCTCGAGAGCGTCTCCACAGCCATCCAGGCCCTTGAGTCGCGCAGCGACGACGAGGCAGGCCGGTCGTTCCAGTCCGCCCTCACGACCCAGGGAGTCGTCGCGCGGCCTCCCGCCCAGACTCCCTCCGCGTCGGACCAGCTCGCCGCCGCCGTGAAGCAGAACCCGAACGCGGCGCCCTCAACGTCGGACCTGTCCAGGCCGCTCGCCGCCGCGCAGGAGCTCAGCCAGAACTGGGACAAGTGGGGGCTGCACACCGGCCACGTCGACTTCGCCCATCCGCCGGCCAACCTGCCGCAGAAGGCGAAGGATGTCTTCAAGTATCTTGCGGCCAACCCCACCCTG
The DNA here is from genome assembly GCA_964236035.1 of uncultured Acetobacteraceae bacterium. Taxonomy (GTDB): domain Bacteria; phylum Pseudomonadota; class Alphaproteobacteria; order Acetobacterales; family Acetobacteraceae; genus CAXSFF01. Next base: position 3,305 of record CAXSFF010000518.1, on the reverse strand, counting down.
TTCGACGCCATCAGCGCGGGCGGCGGCAGCACGCCCAGCAGCACCGTCACCAAGGCCAACGTCGACGCCTACATCAAGGCCGCGACCAGCGACATGTCCGCCGCCGCGAAGACCGCGACCGGGACCTTGCTGTGGGACAGCGCCACGGTGGGCCTCGATCCCGCCTCGCGCGGCGGCGAGGAGGCCGCGCTCAACGCGCCGCTGGCCGATGCGGAGCTGATCACCGCGAACTGGCACAGCTGGGGGCTGCACGCCGGCACCGACTTCAACAACCCGCCGGCCGACCTGCCGCCCGAGGCGAAGGCCGCGCTCAAGGCGGTGGGGTCCAATCCCGCGCTGATGCAGGCGCTGGACCCCGGCAGTTCCGGCAAGGGGGGCGGCACCATCACCCAGGCCGACGTGAACAGCTTCATCGCCCACGCCACGGACGACGCCAAGGCGGCGGGCAAGTCGTTCTCGGACTGGATGGCGAAGAACCCGAACGCCGACGACGCCTCCAAGGCGCTGGCGCGATCCGCCACGCTGCTGATGGCCAACGCCACGCTGATCTCCGGCGCCGACCCGGGCCACGCCGCCACCTCGGACACCTTCAGCGCGCAGGACCTGACGGCGCTGGCGTCGATGCCGGGCGTCAGCCCCGATCTCGCGCGGGCGGCGTCGTTCTGGTCGCATCCAGGCATGTTCGCGATGCTGGACAACGGCGGCAGCAGCCCGGCCACCGACAAGCCGGACGGCGCGTCGACGCGCGACAACATCGGCGGCTGGCTCGGCAGCCAGGCGCCGACCACCAGCGCCGACTTCTCCTCGATGCTCAACCAGGCGGCGGCGTCCGACATGACCGCGGGCGTGGACACCTCGAAGGTCGGCAAGGACATCTTCTCGAATCCGACGAATCCGGACGGGACGCCGAAATACGACGCGCAGACCAAGGCGGCGGTGCTGCAGCAGCTCATCCAGAGCGATACCGTGCTCGGCGCCGGCAACAGCGGCAACCTGTGGAACGGCGACCAGGGCAGGATCGGCCTGGCCGACAACGAGGGCAGCGTGCGCCGCGATCTCGAGGACAAGATCAACACGCTGTCCCAGGACCCCGACGTCGTCGCCTGGCAGTCGCAGGGCCGGCCGGCCGCGCTGCAGAGCCTCGTCGGCAGCGACAGCGCCATCTCGGACTCGATGCAGGGCTTCTTCAACAGCCAGATCGCCTCCGGCAAGGCGCTGGACGGCCTGCTCGGCAGCAAGGATGCGAGCGGCAACCCTGTGTCGGACGGCGCGGCGCTGCTGAGCTTCTCTTCGCAGTACCAGTTCTACGCGGACGCGCTCGGCACGGGCGGGCAGCCGGCCGGCGGCGCTCCATCGGTCCAGGACATCGTGGCCAGGAGCAGCCAGTTCGGCCGGCTTTCCGACGAGTATTCCTCGCAGATCGTCAGCGGCCAGGAACTGCGCGACAAGCTGTCCTCGGGCGAGGACCTGCAGACCGCGAGCCAGGAGTTCAGCACCGATGCGGCGGGCTTCGCGGCGGTGCTCGACCCCCGCACGGTCAGCGACAACGCCGGCACGCTGCAGGCCAACTTCAGCGACGCGCTCACCGGCCAGATGCTCGCACAGGCCCCGGCGTCCGACATCACCGACGCGATCGGCGACGGCCACGGCGGCCTCGACGACGCCAGGATCAAGGCGGTGCTGGACCAGCTCCAGGCCCAGGACCCCGGGATTCTCAAGAACGCCGACGGCAGCGAGATCAAGCCGGACCAGGTCACCAACCTGCTCAAGCAGGTGTGGGACGGCGCCGGGCGCCAGCCGGCCAAGGTCCTCGACGCGATCGGCAAGCTGACCGGGGACAAGCCGGACAACCCGCTGAACGCCCAGTACTCGAAGGGCACGCTGCACCTGGTCAGCGCGGTGTTCTCCGGCCTGACGCTGATCGGCAAGGGCGCGGAGAAGCCGACCACGCCGGCGCAGATCGCGTCCGCCGCCGCGACCGGGGTGCAGTTCGCAGGGTTGATGCTGGAAGGCGGCGCCAAGCTCAGCAAGTCTTCCGGCGTCAAGCAGTGGGGCGCGGCCGACGTCAAGCAGATGGAGGCGCTGGGCAAGACGCTGGGCGGCGTGGCCAACAGCGTGACCGGGGCGCTCGGCATCGTCAGCGGCCTGAGCAGCCTTGCCTCCGGCGACAAGGTCGGCTCCGGCCTCAACCTGACCAACGGCGTCCTGGGCCTGATCGCCGGCGGCGCCGGCATCGCCGACGGCGTGATCAGCGGCTTCGACATCGGCGGCGAGGCGCTGGCGGGCGCGCTCGGCGTGACCGGCGGCGTGAGCGCGGGTCTCGGCGCCCTGCTGGGGATCGGCATCCTGACCTGGCAACTGGTCGAGCAGGGCAAGCAGCAGAAGCACGACGAGAACACGTTCTACGGCCAGATCGATCCGGTGCTGCAGCAGTACGGCATCACCGGAGCCGGCTTCCAGCCTGATCCGGTGCCTGTGGTCGATCCGGGGGCCGACGGGCCTGCCGTGTAGGGGGCGAAGGAGCTGGCCTGATGCCGAACCCCTCCTGGAGGGACCGGTAGGGCAAGGTTGAGGCCCCGCCTTCAAGCTGGGCCTCAAACTCTGCCAAAGGCTCGCCTTTGGAGTCCACCACTTAAGTAATACCAACGGCCCTATGCGTTGACCGTTTTGGTCCAAGTTCTGGTTGTGATGGATCGGATGCGGTCTGGCATGGCCACGAGGGCGTTCCAGGCGGTGCAGCAAGCGTCCGCGATGGCGTTGTAGGTGTCGAACACGCGGTTGGAGAGCTGGTTCTGTCGCAGGTATGCCCAGACGTTCTCGACCGGGTTCAGCTCGGGCGAATAAGGCGGCAGGTGCAGCAGACTGATGTTGGCCCTGGCCCAACACTCGTGTCACGAGCCGCCACTTCGGGCGGCCTGATGGCGAGCGGGGGACTGGCGGTCAACCTGGCCCGGCCCTAAGCGCCTGGTAGAGGGCGGTTTTGCCCACCTTCAGCCGTGTCGCGATTTCGCGCACGGTGAGGCCCTTGCCGACCATCCCGCGCGCGCGCGCTTCAGCTTGTCATCGGTGATGACGGGCTTGCGGCCCCGCGCCGCGGCAGCGGCGAGGCCGGCGCGCGTGCGCTCCTGGATCAGGTCGCGCTCGAACTGGCCCAGCGCCCCGAAGATGTGGAAGATCAGCCGGCCGCCTGGCGTGGTGGTATCGATGGCCTCTGTCAGCGAGCGGAACCCGACGCCGCGCTTTGCCAGGTCCGTGACGGTCTCGATCAGGTGGGGCAGCGAGCGCCCGAGCCGGTCCAGCTTCCA
>CAXSFF010000517.1:0-3675 GCA_964236035.1 uncultured Acetobacteraceae bacterium | reverse complement strand
CTTCCTTGCCGGACAGGTCATACTTGCTGAGCACGGTCCGGTCATAGGGCAGCCGGTCCTCCCGCCCGACCAGCACCACGCGGCCGCCGAAGCCTTCCTCCCGCAGCGCCTGCGCCGCCGCCGTGCCCGCGGCGCCGGCACCCAGGATCACCATCGTCCTGGAGTCCGCATCCTCTTGCACCAGCGCGGACGGACCGACGGAGCCGAGCAGCAGCCGGCCCGCGTCGACCCGCAGGTCGAACCGCGGCAGGCCGTCGACCGCCGGCGGCGCCACGCAGCGCCCCGTGTCCAACCGGAACGCCGCCTTGTGCCAGGGACACAGCACGGCGCCGTCGTGCAGCACGCCCTCGTTCAGCGGCCCGCCGGCATGGGGGCAGGTCGCTCCCACCGCGTGGCAGCGTCCGCCGCTGCGGGCCAGCAGCACCTTGGCGCCGTCCCGCTCCACGGCGCGCATCGCGCCTTCGGCAAGCCCGGCCGCATCCCCGACATCGATCTCCACAAGACAGTCTCCCGCTATCAGACGCCATGCCCCTACCATGCCAGCCCAGAACGGGGCGCGCACCCGGGAAAGCCAGCTTGTTCCTGGCGACGGCGCGACGGCCGCCCTCACTCCGGCCGTATCGTCGCGATCCCGTTCTGCGCCGCCCAGCCATGGACATCGCCGCGCCGCAACGCTGTCGCCACCAACCCGGGGAACAGGTCCGGCGTGCAGGCGAACACGGGCGCACCCAGGCCGGCGATCGCCGCCGCGTGCCGGGCGCCGTAGGACGGCTTGCCGTCGTCGTTGAGCGCCAGCAGCACGATCAGGTTCACCCCTTGCAACACCAGCGCCGCCGCCCGGGACAGCATCGCCGCCGCGTCGCCGCCCTCGAACAGGTCGGTGATCATCACCAGGTGCGTCCGGCTCGGGTCCTCGATCTTGTCCTGGCAATAGGCCAAAGCCTGGTTGATGTCCGTGCCGCCGCCCAACTGCACGCCGAACAGGACCTCGACCGGGTCCGCCAGGTCCTCCGTCAGGTCCAGCACCACCGTGTCGAACAGCACCAGCCGGGTGCTGAGCGCCGGGATGGAGGCGAGCACGACGGCGAAGATCGAGGCATAGACGACCGACGACGCCATCGAGCCGGACTGGTCCACCAGCAGCACCATGTGGTCCAGCCGCCGCTGCGCGCTGGCCCGGCCGTAGCCGACCAGCCGCTCCGGCACGATCGTCCGCTGCTCCGCCTGCCAATGCTGCAGGTTGGCGCGGATGGTGCGGCCCCAGTCGATGTCGCCGGGCCGTGGCCGCCGGGTGCGCCGGGACCGCAGCGCGCCGCGCACCGCCTGCACCGTGCTCGCCTGCAGCCGCGCCAGCAGCGCGTCCACGACCGTGCGGACCACCTTGCGGGCCGTGTCCTTCGCCTTGGCCGGCATGATGCCGCGCAAGGCGATCAGGTCCGCGACCAGGTGCACGTCCGCCTCGATCGCAATCAGGAACTCCGGTTCGAGCAGCATCTGCTTCAGGCCGAGCCGCTCGAACGCGTCGCGCTGCACGAGTTGCACGACGGGGGCAGGGAAGAACTCGCGGATGTCGCCCAGCCAGCGCGCCACCTTCGGCATCGACCCGCCCAGGCCGCCACGCTTGCCGCCCGCGCCACCCGCGCCGTATAGCGCGTCGAGCGCCGCATCCAGCCGGGCGTCGTGGGGCGACAGCCCGGCAGCGTCGTCTGCGCCCAGCACCAGCCGCCAGCGCCGCCATGCCTCGTCCGTCACGCCCCCACGCCCAGGATCAGCATGAGCAACGGCAACGCGGCCGCGAAGGCGGGCGTCTCGTCGCCGTCCAGTGGGCGGTCGATAGCGGGGCCGGGCCGGCTTTGGGTGGCGGCCAGCAGGCGCCGGCGCTCCGTCGCATCCAGCCCGGCGAAGGCGCGGCGCAACTGCGGCAACAACGCTTGCATCGCGTCGTCCGGCAGCATCTGCAGCCAGCCATCGAGCAGGTCGCGCAGCAGCGTGTCGTGCAGCAATAGCCGGCCGGCATCGTCCAGGAAGCCGTCCAGCCATGCCGCCGCCTCGCCCGGCGCCACCGCCGGCGACAGCGCGCGCGACAGGGCGGCCCCCGTCGCCGCGCCGTCCACGATCGCCGCGTCGTACAACCTGCGCTGCGCGAATCCCCGCAGCAGGGGCACCGCCGCAGGGTCTGCCGCCACCGCGGCCAGCGCGGCGTGCCAGTCGGCCACCAGCTCGGCGGCATCCAGCAGCGGCAGGCTGCGATCGAACCCGGCGGCCTGGCCCAGCATCGCCCGCGCCGTGTCCGCATCCAGCTGCCGGACCGCCTGCGGCAGCCCGACGCACACCTCCGCCACCAGCCTCGTCACCAGCCGTCGCAGCGGCTGCTCCGGGATCGGCCGCGCCGTGCCGTAGCGCAGAACATCCACCAGATCGGGGACTGCCGCCATCAGCGGCCCTATCTCGCCGGAGCGGGCCGCGACTTCCTGCATGCGGTCGATGCAGCGCTCCGCCGTGGCTGGCAGATCGGCCAGCAGGGTGGCGCGGATCAGCTCCGCCAGCCCGTCGGCGTTGCCCAGCCCGGCCGCCCGCTCCACAGCCGCCGCGCCGGCCGCGTCGGCGATCGTCGTGCCCCAGCGCAGCGCCTCGATCAGGGCCACGCCCAGCTCCGGCTCCCAGCGCAGCACCCAACGCTCGCGGAACGTGCCGCGGCTGCCGCCCGCATCCAGCAACCGGCCCCAGGGCACGCCGATCAGGGCCAGCCGGTGCAGGAGGGTGGACTTCGCCAACCCGGCCTCCGTGCGCAGATCGAGGCTGGCCTCGCTGTCCGCCGCATCGGGCGCGAGGCGCAGCCGTTTCTGCTGCTGGGCCAGGTCGGCCAGCAGCGGCATGAGCGGCACCGCCGGGTCGATGGCGCCGACGCGGGTGCCGATGACCAGCTTGGCCTCGATCAGCCGCAGCGCCGTGTCCTCCCCGCCGCACAGCGTGGCCAGGCTCGCCGCGCGCTGCTCCTCCAGGCCCGGCGTGGCCAGCCCCCGCAGCGCCGCCAGCGCCTCCGCCAGCCGCACCGTGTCGATCACGGAGGCGGTCGACGCGGCCAGCCCCTCCACCCGCAGCAGCGCGGCGACCCGCGTGGCCCAGCCGACGCTCAGCCGGCGCGCATCCAGCCGGTCCGCCGCACCCAGCGACTGCCACACGTGGCGATACCAGCCGGGCGAGACCACGCCGGCGCCGTAGCCGGACGCGAAGGCCAGGCGTGTGTCGGTCCATGGCACCCAGGTGGCCACCACCTCGACCCGCTTGAGTCCCTTCAGCATGGCGCGGTCGTCCTTGGCCGCCACGCGGGCGCGCAACGCCGGCACGTGCCAAGCGCCCACCACGGCCGCCACGGACCCGTCATGCGCGTCCAGCGCGGCCCGCAGCGACAGCCGCATGTGGGCCTCGCGCCGTCCCTCACGCCCACCGGGCGCGATCAGCGTCTCGCGCAGGGCGGTCATGGCGCCCTCCACGGCGGCGAACAGCTCCTCCGCGTGGGAGCTTTGCTCCACCAGGTTGTTCCACCAGGTCTCGCCGTCCCCGTAGCCCGCCAGCCGCGCCAGGTACGACAGCGGGTCGGCGGCGACGGAGTCCCGCTCGTCCTCATCCCCGTCCTCCTCGTCGGCCGCCAGGCGGGACGCGGCAGGAAGGTCG
>CAXSFF010000516.1:0-3681 GCA_964236035.1 uncultured Acetobacteraceae bacterium | reverse complement strand
GGACCAGGCCAGCGCCGCGATACCCGGGTTGTCCGCGCCCGCCAGCATCGGCATCGACGGCGACGGCGTGCCGCACATCCGCGCCGCCAACGCCGCCGACGCCGCGGCGGCGCTGGGCTTCGTGCACGCGCGCGACCGGCTGTTCTCGATGGAGATGATGCGCCGCGCGGCATCCGGCCGGGTGTCCGAGGTGATCGGCAGCTACGGCCTGCGCATCGACCGCGCGTTGCGCGTGCTCGGCCTGCGCCGCGCCGCGGAGGCGGAATGGGCCGCCATGCCCGCCGACACCCGCGCCGTGCTGGAGGCCTACGCGCGCGGCGTCAACGCCTGGATCGCCGGGCATGGCCGCTTCAGCGCGCCGCAGTTCGTCGTGCTGGGCGCGCCGGAGCCGTGGACGCCGGTCGACAGCCTGCTGTGGGGCGAGACGATGTCGCTGTACCTGTCGGGCAACTGGCAGAGCGAACTGAGCCGGGCGCAGCTGGTGGCGACCGTCCCGCGCGAACGGATCGAGCAGCTCTGGCCGCCGCAGCCGGGGACGCCGCCTTCGGCGATGGGCGGCGACGTGCGCTACGCCGGGGTCGCGGGGCTGCTGAACGCCGTGCTGCCGCGCTTCCCCGACCCGTTCACGCTGCCGGACACGGCATCCAACGAGTGGGCGGTGGACGGCCGGCACAGCGCCACGGGGTCGCCGCTGCTCGCCGGCGACCCGCACCTCGGCTATTCCAGCCCGAGCCTGTGGTACCTGGCACGCATCGACACGCCGGACGGGGTGCTGGCCGGCGCCACGGCGCCCGGGGTGCCGTTCCTGGTGATCGGGCGCAACAGCCGCATCGCCTGGACCTTCACCACGGCGGGCGCCGACACGCAGGATTTGTTCGAGGAAACCCTGCTGCCCGATGGCCGCTACCAGACGCCGGACGGCCCGGCGGAGTTCACCACGCGGCAGGAGCGCATCCACGTGCTCTGGCATGACGACGTGGTGCTGACGGTGCGCGAGACACGGCACGGCCCCGTCATCAACGACATCGCCGGCAGCGGCGGCCCGCTTTACGCCGCGGCGATGGCGAACCTGCTGCCGGGAGCGGCGGCGGCCAACGGGCTGTTCCGGCTCAACCAGGCGGCCGACGTCGCCGCGGCGGGCAAGGCGGCGGCGCTGCTGACGTCCTCGGTGCAGAACCTGCTGGTCGCCGACGCGAACGGCATCGGCCAGTTCACCACGGGGCGCGTGCCCATCCGCCGCGCCGGTGACGGCGAGTGGCCGCAGCCTGGAGCCGACGGGGCGCACGACTGGATCGGCTGGGCCAATGGCGACGCGTTGCCGCACCTGGTCAACCCGGCGAGCGGGCGCATCGTCAACACCAACGAGCGCACGGCGCCGGCGGACTTCCCCGTGTTCATGGGCCACGACTGGTTCGGCGACTGGCGCTCGCGGCGCATCCGCGCCCTGCTTGGCGACGAGCCTTCGGTTGACGATTTCGCTGCCATGCAGGTGGACGCCGTCGACCCGTTCGCCCAGTCGCTGCTGCCGATCCTGCATGCGGTGCCGCATGGCGACGACCTGGCGGGACGGGCGGCGGCGCTGCTGGACCATTGGGACGGCGGCACGCCCATCGATGCGCCGCAGCCGCTGATCTTCAACGCCTGGATGCGGCAGTTCGACGCCGACCTGATGCGGCGCGCCGGCATGCCGGCCGGGGCCGCGCGCGACTGGGCGGACTTTACCGCCTGGGTGCTGACTCCCCCTGGGTCGGGCTGGTGCGGCGGCGACTGTCGGCCGATGCTGGACGTCGCCCTGCACGAAGCCGTCGCCGCCCTGTCGCAGCAATACGGCAGCGACCCGGCCGCCTGGCGCTGGGGCGCCGCCCACCAGGCCGACTTCGCCGACCCTGTGCTGCCGTTCCTCAGCGCCAGGATCGCGCAGCCCGGCGACGACACCACCCTGTTCCGCGGCGGCAGCGGCCTTGGCTCGTTCGAATCCGTGCATGGGCCAGGCTACCGCGGCGTCTACGACCTCGCCCATCTGGACGGTAGCCGCTTCATCACGGCGCCCGGACAGTCAAGCCATCCGCTGAGCCGGCATTTCCGCGACCTGTTGCTGCCTTGGCGCGACGGCGGCAGCGTGGCGCTGGGCCCCAATCCCGCCCGCATCGACGCGACGATCCAATTAGTCCCGGCAGGTTGATGCGGTTTCACGGAGGAAGTCATTGACCCGCCGCCGCCAGCCATGGACCATGCTGTTCCGATGACATACAAGCCGCCGCGACGTCCGCAGTTCTTCTACACCACAGCGCCGTTGCCCTGCCCGTACATCGCCGGGCGCACGGAGCGCAAGGTCGTCACCGAGATCACGGGGCCGGACAGCGATTCGCTGCACGACCGCCTGTCGCGCGCGGGCTTCCGCCGCAGCCACAACACCGCCTATGCCCCCGTGTGCCCGGCCTGCAGCGCCTGCGTGCCGATCCGCATCCCCGTCGCCAGCTTCCAGCCGGACCGCGCCATGCGCCGGGTGCAGCGCGCCAACACGGGGGTCGAGGGGTTCGAGGTTCCTGCCCGCGCCACCGCCGAGCAGTTCCAGCTGTTCCAGCGCTACCAGCTCGCCCGCCACGGCGAGGGCGACATGGCGACCATGAGCTTCTACGACTACCGCGCCATGATCGAGGATACCCCGATCGACACGGGGGTCGTCGAGTTCCGCGACCCGGACGACGCCCTGATCGGCGGCTGCCTGATGGATCGGCTCGGCGACGGGCTGTCGGCGGTGTACAGCTTCTTCGCGCCCGACTTGGTGCGGCGTTCGCTCGGCAATTACGCGATCCTGTGGATGATCGGGCGGGCGCGGACGCTTGGCCTGCCTTACGTGTACCTCGGCTACTGGGTGCCGGAGAGCGCCAAGATGGCCTACAAGGCGCGCTTCCGCCCCAGCGAGGTGCTCGCCGGCGGCACCTGGCGCGTGCTGACCGACGCCGACCACGCGGCGACGGCGCCGGAGCGGGCGATGGTCACGCAATCGAGCTGACCCGGCACGGGCTCAGCCTTCTGACGGAGTATTCGAGATGGCGATCAAGGGTCTTCTGCTGCTCCGGCTGGCTGCCGTGTTGGCGCTTGCCGGGCTGGCCGGCTGCGTCGGGGCGCCGGTCTATGCGCCGACCGCCTATGCACCCCCAGGCTATGCAACCCCAGGCTATGCACCCGCCGGCTATGCCGCCCAGCCGTCGCAGCAGGGCTACGCAACGCCCGAGCAGCCGGCGCAGGCCTATGCCGCGACTTGCTACGCCGGCGTGTACACCTGCGCCCTGGCGCAATCCCTGCCGGTCGGAGCGCCTTGCTCCTGCCCCGGCCTCGGCGCACCGTCTTACGGCAACGTCCGCTGAGGGCTCCCGTGATCACCTGGCCGCGCGCGTGGCGATGGGCGCCTGTGGTGCTGGTCGCCGGGTGCAGCACGGCGGCCACGCCGGTGGCGCAGGTCTGCAGCATCCGCAAGGCGGCCGAAATCCCAATCACCAACGAGCGCGGTTTCGTCAGCGTCGCGGCAGTGATCGACGGCAAGCCCGTCACCATGCTGATCGATTCCGGGTCTGAGACGTCGCTCGTCACCCACTCGGCGATTACGGCGCTGCATCTGTCCACCGACCCGCACCGCCACACCATCATCAACGGCTCTGGCGGCACCATCACCACCCA
>CAXSFF010000515.1:0-3683 GCA_964236035.1 uncultured Acetobacteraceae bacterium | reverse complement strand
GGGCACACGCGCGATCATCTGCCTGCGCGAGCCCTCGCTCGGCCCGTGCTTCGGCGTGAAGGGCGGCGCCACGGGCGGCGGCATGGCCCAGGTGGCGCCGATGGCCGAGATCAACCTGCACTTCACCGGCGACTTCCACGCCATCACGGCGGCCAACAACCTGCTGGCGGCGATGCTGGACAACCACCTGTATTGGGGCAACGCGCTCGACATCGACCCGCGCCGCATCACCTGGCGCCGTGCTCTGGACATGAACGACCGCGCGCTGCGCACCGTGGTGACCAGCCTCGGCCACAACGGCGCCCCGCGGGAGGACCATTTCGACATCACCGTCGCCTCCGAGGCGATGGCGGTGTTCTGCCTGGCGCGCGACCTGGCCGACCTGCAGGCGCGGCTCGGGCGCATCATCGTGGCCGAGCGGCGCGACGGCACGGCCGTCACCGCGCGCGACCTGAAGGCGGACGGCGCGATGGCGGCGTTGCTGCGCGACGCGCTGGCGCCGAACCTGGTGCAGACGCTGGAGGGGTCGCCGGCGCTGGTGCACGGCGGCCCGTTCGCCAACATCGCGCATGGCTGCAACTCCGTGATCGCGACCCGGCTGGGCCTGAAGCTAGCGGACGTGGTGGTGACGGAGGCTGGCTTCGGCGCCGACCTGGGCGGCGAGAAGTTCCTCGACATCAAGTGCCGCTCCGCCGGGCTGTCGCCGGAGTGCTGCGTGGTGGTGGCGACGGTGCGTGCGCTGAAGATGCACGGCGGCGCCGTCCGCTCCGAGCTGGGGACGGAGGACCTGGCGGCGCTGTCGCTCGGCATGGCCAATCTGGTCCGGCACGTCGAGAACATGGCCCGGTTCGGCCTGCCCGTGGTGGTGGCGCTGAACCGCTTCACCTCCGACACCGACGCCGAGTTCGCCGCCGTGCGCGCGGCGATGGCGTCGCATGCGGTGGAGGTGGTGGCATGCGACCATTGGGCGCTGGGATCGGCAGGCGCCGAAGACCTGGCCCGTGCCGTGGTGCGGGTGCTGGAAGCCGGCAAAGCGCGGTTCCGGCCGATCTATCCCGATACGATGGAACTGGCCGAGAAGCTGCGGACGGTGGCGCGCGACATCTACCACGCCGATGATATCGTGCTGTCGCCAGGGTCGGCGAAACGGCTGGCTGGGTTTGCCGCCGCCGGGTTCGGCCACCTGCCGGTGTGCATCGCCAAGACGCAGTATAGCTTCAGCGCCGATCCCAAGCGGCTGGGCGCGCCCGTCGGCCACCTGTTGCCGATCCGCGAGGTCCGGCTGTCGGCCGGCGCGGGGTTCGTGGTCGCGGTCTGCGGCGACGTGATGACGATGCCCGGGTTGCCCCGCCATCCGGCGGCGGAGTCGATCACGCTCGACGGGACGGGCGCCGTGACAGGGCTGTTCTAGCCTGCCGGCGCCGATGGTCGCGGCGTATCCTGCAGCAAAGGCATTAGTTCCGGAGCCAGTGGCTCACTGAGAACGGCGTCATAGCGGCGTTTCAGGCCTTGGTTGAGCCATTGCTCGAAGCCGGTCCGATCCGGTGAATAGGTCGTCAGCATCGTATGTGTCCCTGTGACGTCGGTACGGTTCGCCATGCAGTACCAACGCCGGCGACACTGCCGGTTCCCACGCAATGGGCATCCGTGCTGCTAGGATTGTTCCTTGCTTGCCGCCGTCACCATGTGCGCCAAGGCTTGGCCTAGGCAAGCATGCAATGCCTCGACAACATCGACCCGCTGGGGCTTGGGCGTGCGTTCCAGGTCGATCTGCCCCTCCGTCGCCCAGTAACGCATCAGGTCGAACCGGTGGAACAGGATGACGCCGGGCTGCGCCGCGACGCTCGCCATGGTTTGCTCGTACGGGTCAAGGTCGGCGTTGGCATGCAGGAAGCGGCTGTATTGCGGGTCGACCAGCACGAGGTCGCTGCCCGCCTCGTTGATCAGGGCGGTGCCGTCGGACATCGTCTGAAAGAACGACCCGGCTGGTATGTTGCGCACCGCCTCGACGGTCCCGGTCTGCCAGATCACCAGCTGGTAGCGCTGCGCCGCCAGTTCGGTGCGGATGATCTCCAGCATGTCGACCGCCGTCATGCCACGGCCACCCCTGACCGTGACCTCCACCTTCAGGCCCGGGTTGGCCACTTCGAGCGCGCGAGCCATCTGAACCGGGAACGCCGCTTCCGAGACTGCCAGCGGATCACTCGGCGGCCTTGCATCGGTGACGCCCAGGGATTGCGCGGTCACGGTCCCGCTTTGCAGCTGCGCCATCGGGCTGAACACCGTGGCGGAACCCACGGTCAGCACCCGCAGCGTGCCACCCGGCTTGAGCATCGCCGCCACATGCGGCAGCGGCGATATGTTGGCGGTCAGGTCCTCGGGCGCGGCGCAGCGGTCGGCTGCGGCGTCTGCTTGTTGCAATGCAGCATAGAATAGAAAACCGGCTGTCAATGCTGCACAAAGGCGGCAACCCGAAGTAATGCGTCGTAATTTCGAGACATTCATGATCATATAAGCCTTATCAGGGTGTCACATGGCCGGCAAGCGGCACGGCGTGGCGACCCTTCTCCCGGAACCAGGCAGTCAGCGCCCCAACCGCCAGCAGCAGGCCGCCGCCGATGAGGTTGACGGCGATGTCCACCCACCAGCCATCGGCCACCTCCATGGTCAGGCGGCCGAGGAACGACAGGAAGATGCCGGTGCAGAACACGGGGAGCGAATGCTGGCCGCACAGCACGAACGGCGCCGCCCAGCGCGAGCCGAGCCAGGCGGCGCCGGGCGGGATTAGCCGCGACGCCGTCCAGACCAGCGCCAGGATCGAGATCAGCCGGAACGGGTGCAGCCCCTCCTTGTCGACCGACAGCAGCACGCGGGCCAGGCCGCCAGGCAGATGGTTGGTGACCTCTGGATGCTGCCAAACCCCCCATTGCATCACCAGGCCGAAGACGATGACGAACCCGGCGGCGATGTCGAAAATGCGCCGGACCCTGGGGGTGGGAGGATCGCTCGGCGCGTAGGCCATGATGGAGCCCAGCATGAACAGCAACTGCCAGGTCAGCGGGTTGAAGTACCAGCCGGCCGAGGTCCAGGACGGGAAGTTCAGCCCGAACGTGCGGGCGGCGGCGTAGATGGCGAACGACAGGACGGCCAGGACATGCGGCCACCGCAGCAGCGGCATGGCGAACGCGAAGAAGATCAGCATCACGATGTACATCGGCAGGATGTCGAGGTAGGCCGGCTGGAAGTGCAGCGTCAGCGCCTCCAGCATCGCGCGGTACGGCGCCTCGCCCAGCACGTCGAGGTGCAGTTCGTCCAGGTAGTCGGTGCGGTCCAGGGTGGTGGCGGAATACGATACCTGCGCCACGAAGACGACGAACAGGAAGATGTGCGCGACGTACAGCGTCCACGCCCGCTTCAGCACGTCGGCGGCGCTGAACACCCAGCCGTTGCGGTCCATGGAGCGGCCGAACGCCAGACCGGCGCCATACCCGGCCAGCAGCACGAACACCTCGGCGGAATCGCAAAGCGCGAAGTTGCGCAGGCTGAACTGCGCTATCCAGTTGGACGGGATGTGGTCGGTGAAGATCCACCAAAGCGCCAGGCCGCGGAAGAAATCCACCCGCATGTCGCGGCCGGCCCGGATCAAACGCATGCCGCGATCCCCGAGAGGTTCCCGCCATCCT
>CAXSFF010000514.1:0-3686 GCA_964236035.1 uncultured Acetobacteraceae bacterium | reverse complement strand
CGTATCCTGTGGGATCGCCGCCGGCGGACGGGACGTAGAAGGCCAGGCCGTCGCCATCGAACCCGAACAGCCCGCCGGCGAACGTGGTTCCCGAGAAGGTCAGCGAGCTGATCGGCGAACTGCTGTTGTTGATGATCCCGATCAGGTCGTCGTCGTTGCCATCATACGGCGTGGCGTCCGGATTGATGGTCACCGAAGAGTTTGGCCCGCTTATGAATATCTCCACGTTGCAGCTTGTCGTGGTGACCAGGTTGACAGCGGGACACACGCCACCCTGCGGGGCGGGAGCCGCCATCGCCGGTGTGCAAGCGAGCGCAAGGCCGGCAACTGCGGTCGTAGCCAAAAGGAGGGTAAACAGCTTCATGGCAGCCACTCCGTCAATTATTGTTTAGACGTTTCAGTAACTTGTCCCATGTCTCGTTCGGTGACAAATTGACTATGCAATAATTGCACCACTCCAAGACTTGCGTTCAGATAATGATTTAATGACGATAACTGTGCGCGAGACCATCGGAGTGTAAATTTCACCGACACCAGCGGAGAGCAAAGCCCTATGGCTTTCCATCAAGGCGAGGCTGGATCAGACTTCACTGCAACGTTCGGGATGCCAGCCTCGAGCCGTGGACGGGAACACGCTGAACAAACCGGCTGTTCGTTATAAGCTTGAACGATCTCGTCGAAGCGCTGGCGTTGGGCGCTGGCGGCACTATGGGGCTATACCTCGCATCCCTGCTTGACGGACGCAGCGAGGCAGGGAGTGCCAGGCCTGGCCGAGCGACTGCCCAAGGCTTGTTCCAGGACAAGTTCGGGTCAACTGCGCGAGCGGAGACGATGGATGCTGAACGCGCACTCTGGTGTCGTCCCGGCCGAGACGGTGGCCGCCCCGAGCCATGCGGTGGTCGACGCCGTGTGGATCGACCTGTATGATCCGACTGACGCGGAGCGCGCGCTGGCGGAGCGGGCAACGGGGCTGCGCATCCCCTCCCGCGCCGACATCGAGGAAATCGAGAGCTCCAGCCGGTTGTCCGTGGCGGACGGGGTGCTGACCCTGAATACGCCGATGTCGTTCCACGATGCCGATGGACTGCCCAGCGTGACGCCGCTCGGCTTCGTGTTGTCGGAGCAGCGGCTGGTCACGATCCGTTACGCCAAGCTGCCGGTGTTCGAGGAACTCGGCGGCCATCTGGCGCGCGCCGCGCGCGCGCCTTGCAGCGCCGACGTGTTCCTGCAGCTGGTGGAGGCGATCGTGGACCGACTGGCCGACGTGCTGGAGCGCATCGGCAAGGGCCTTGACGATCTCAGCCGCGGCATTTTCCGCGGGCCGGCGGTAGGTCCGACGCCCGCCAAGAAGAACGCCGCGATGCAGGAAACCTTGCGCAGCGTCGGGTGGGCCGGCGACGCCGTCGGCAACGTCCGCAGCGCATTGCTGGGGGTGCAGCGCATGGTGCCGTATGTCGCGGAGATGGGGCACGATTTCATTCCGCCCGGCCTGCAGCCGCGGTTCGCCGTGCTGGATCGCGACGTCGCCTCGCTCAACGACTACGACGCGCAGCTCAGCACCAAGGTGAACTTCCTGCTGGATGCGACGCTGGGGTTCATCAACATCGAGCAGAACAACGGCATCAAGGTGCTGACCATCGTCTCGATCGTCGGCATCCCGCCGACGTTCATCGCCAGCCTGTACGGGATGAACTTCAAGAACATCCCGGAGCTGCAATGGGAGTGGGGCTATCCGTACGCGCTGGCGCTGATGCTGGTGACGGCGGTGGCGCCGCTGGTGTGGTTCAAGATCAAGGGCTGGCTGTAGCGAAGGCGCACCTTGGGGTTGCCGCGCGCCGCCTCGCCGCCTAAACCGCCCGCTTTAGGAGATCCCATGGCGTGGTTGGCTAGCCCGCTCGCGACCGACGCTCCCGTGTTCCAGGACGGGCCGGACTATGACCCGCCTGGCCCCATGGCGGTCGACGCGCCGTCGGAGCGGCGCATGGCCGACGCGCTGCGCACCCTCGCGGTCGACACGGCGGCCGGCGCGCGCGCCGCGCATCCGGGGCTGGCGGTGTCGATGGCGGACGCCGTCACCGTGCTGTGGACGCGGTTCCACCGCTTTGACGCCGCGGCGCCGCAATGGCCGGACCGCGACCGCTTCGTGCTGTCGCCGGGTCACGGCGCGTTGCTGCTGTACGGCCTGCTGCATCTCACCGGCCACGCCGCGATGGACGCCGACGCCCTGCGCCGGCACCGCACCATCGGCAGTGCCGCCGCCGGGCATCCGCAACACGGCACGCCGGGCGTCGAGGCTACCACGGGTCCGCATGGCCAAGGCCTCGGCACGGCGGTCGGCATGGCGCTGGCGGAGCGGCTGCTGGCGGCGCGCTTCGGCAAGAGCCTGGTGGACCATCGCACCTGGGTGCTGGCCACCCTCGGCGACCTGATGGAGGGCGTCAGCCACGAGGCCGCCAGCCTGGCCGGGCACCTGCGCTTGGAGAAGCTGCTGGTGCTGGTGGAGGACGACACCGGCTGCGACGACTGTCAGAGCATGCTGGCCGGGCCGGAGGACGCGCTGAAGCGGTTCGCGGCGCTGGGCTGGGCGACCCGGTCGGTCGACGCCCATGACACTGAGCAGCTCGCCGCCGCGATCGGGTCGGCCGGGCGCGCGCGCAAGCCGACGCTGATCGCCTGCCACACTAGCGTCGGCCGCCGGTCCTGCCTGCCGCCGGGGCCAAGCTCGATCGACGTGGCGCCGCTGTGGCGGGCCGCCGGCAGCCGCGGCGCCGGGCCGCGACGGGCCTGGCTGAAGCGGCTGGCCCACCATCCGCTGCGCGCCGAGTTCGAGCGGGTGACCGCCGGGCGGCTGCCGGACGGCTGGCAGGACGCGCTGGCCGCGTTCAAGGCGGGGCTGCTCGCCGACCGGGTGCCCGCCAGCACCCGCGCCTCCGCCGAGCGGCTGTTGCAGGCGTTGGCGCCTGGCTTCCCCGAACTGGTGGGCGGCCAGACACAGTTGGGCGGCAGCACGGGAGCGCCGGCGGTCTCGCCCGGGCAGTTCTCCGGCCGCACCATCCATTACGGCCTGCGCGAGCACGGCATGGCGGCGGCGATGAACGGCCTCGCGCTGCACGGCGGCGTGCTGCCGTATGCCATCGCGCCGTTGACGGGCACCGACGGCATGCGCCCGGCGCTGCGGCTGTCGGCGATGATGGGCCTGCGCACCATCCACGTCGCCACCCATGACAGCATCGGCCTCGGCGCCGACGGGGCCGCGTTCCAGCCGGTGGAGCAGCTCGCCTCGCTGCGCGCGCTGCCCGGGCTGCTGGTGCTGCGCCCGGCCGACGCCGTGGAGACCGCCGAGTGCTGCGAACTGGCGGTGCGCCGCACCGACGGCCCTTCGCTATTGGTGCTGTCCGAGCAGGCGCTCCCCGCCCTGCGCGCCGACGCCGGCGAGAACCAGTGCGCCCGCGGCGCCTACGTGCTGGCGGAGGCGAACGGACCGCGGCAGGCGACGCTGATCGCCAGCGGCAGCGAGGTCGCCATCGCCCTGGCCGCCCGCGAGCGGCTTGCCGCCGACGGCATCCAGGCCGCCGTGGTGTCGATGCCGGCCTGGGCGCTGTTCGCCCGCGCCGACGCGTCCGTGCGGGCGCACGTGCTGGGCAGCGCGCCGCGGTTCGGCATCGAGGCCGCCTGCGGCTTCGGCT
>CAXSFF010000513.1:0-3686 GCA_964236035.1 uncultured Acetobacteraceae bacterium | reverse complement strand
ACCCGCCGCGCCCACCTGCGCGTGGTCAAACGCATGCGCGCCGTCCCGGTGCCACAGGGCGCTTAGTCCAGAGGCTGTTGTAGACCAGAGCAGCGGCGCGGTGCCTCCTTGACCCCTACCTTCCGCGAGAGGAAGAAGAGCAGTGCAGCGGTCATTCATGACCATTGGTGCAGCACGGGCGGGACCGCAGGAGAATCGATGCTCCACTTCTTCCCCCGTTACGCTGCCGACGTGAGCGGCACGCCGTTCGCCACGGAGCTGCGCCGGCTGCGCGAGCCGCATCGTTTCTTCGGCGCCCGCATCAGCCTGCGCTACAAGACGCCGTTCGGCCTGCTGTTCAGCGTCTATCCCCGGCTGGCGTGGCTTGCCCTCCGCAATGCCGTGCGGTCGCTGCTGGTCAGCCGGCCGAAACCCACCGCCGTGATCGTCAGCTCCGACATCGAGGCGCTGGTGTTCGGCGTGGTGCGGGCCACCTTCCGGCAACGGGCCGTGCTGGTGTTCGAGACCCTGATCGTCACCCCGCGGGCCTCGCCGCTGAAGAACGCCGTCTACCTGCGGTACTATGCCGCTGTCCTCGCCCTGGTCGACATGGCCATCTGCCACTCCAGCGTGGAGGCTGCGCGCTACGCCACCTTGTTCCCGCGGGCGCGCTGCCGGTTCGTTTGCATCCCGTTCGGCACCACCGTAACCGGGCGCGAGGCGGCGATGGCGGCGCAGGCCGCAAACACGCAAGACGGAGTGATCGTGACCGCAGGGCGCTCCGGGCGCGATTACCGGACGCTGGCGGCGGCCATCCGCGGGTTACCCTGCACGCTGCACATTCTCTGCGACGTCAGCGCAGCCGTGGCCCAGCTCGAACCGTCAGACCAGGTGAGCGTGGTCCGCGACTGCTTCGACCAGGCCTATTTCGATGCGCTGGCGGCGGCGCTGTTCGTCGTCGTGCCGCTGGCCGTGGACGACGTGTCGGCAGGGCAGATGGTGCTGCTGCAGGCGTCGGCGCTCGGCAAGGCGATCGTCATCACCCGCACCGCCACCACGGCGGAATACGCCACCGACGGCGAGGACGCCCTGTTCGTCGACATCGGCGACGTGGCGCAGATGCGCGACGCCATCCGCCGCCTGTTGCACGACCTGGCGTTGCGCGACCGCCTCGGCGCGAACGCCGCCAGCAGGTTCGAGCGCGACCACAGCACGGAGGCCTACGTCCGCAAGCTGGTGGCCGCCATCGCCGCCGACCGGGCAGCGCACCCGGGCTAGTGCAGCCCCGCGCAGAACGCCACGATGCGGCGGCACGCCTCGGCGAGTGTGTCCTCGGCGGTGGCGTAGCTGATGCGCAGGTACGGGCTCATGCCGAACGCGGCGCCCTGCACCACGGCGACGTACTGCTCGTCCAGCAGGGCCATCGCGAAATCCGCATCCGTGCGGAGCGGCGTACCCGCCGCCGTGGTCTTGCCCAGGCAGCCGGAGATGTCGGGATAGACGTAGAACGCGCCCTCCGGACGGTGGCAGACGACGCCAGGCGCCGTGTTCAGCGCCTCCATCACCAAGTCGCGGCGGCAGCGGTAGGCCTCGTTCTGGACCGTGACGCTGTCCTGCGGGCCGTCCAGCGCCGCGGCGGCGGCGGCCTGGCCCACGGTGGAGACGCCGGCGGTGGCGTGGCCCTGCATCGTCACCATGGCGCGGATCAGCCCGCGCGGCCCGGCGCCGAAACCCACGCGCCAGCCGGTCATCGCGTAGGTCTTGGACACCCCAGCCAGCGTCAGCACGCGGTCGCGCAGCCTTGGCTCGACCGCTGCCATGGTGGCGTGCCGGAAGCCGTCATAGACCAGGTGCTCGTACATGTCGTCGCACAGGACCCAAACCTGCGGATGCCGCAGCATCACGGCGCCCAGCGCGGCCATCTCGGCGGCGGAGCAGGCGGCCCCCGTCGGGTTGTTGGGGAAGTTCAGGAACAGCCATTTGGTGCGCGGCGTGATGGCGGCCTCGAGGTCCTCGGGGCGCAGCTTGAAGCCGTTGTCCTGCGGGCAGGGCACGATCACGGGCACGCCGCCGACCAGCCGGGCCGTCAGCACGTAGGCGCCCCAGTACGGCGCCGGCACGATCACCTCGTCGCCCGGGTCGAGCGTGGCCATCAGCGCGTTGAAGATCACCTGCTTGCCGCCGTTGCCGACCATGATCTCGTCGGGCGCGAACTCCAGCCCGGCGTCGCGCTGGAACTTGCGTGCGATGGCCGCCTTGAGGGCAGGGGTGCCGTCCTGCGGCGGATACTTGGTGTCGCCGCGCAAGGCCGCCTGGTAGCCGGCCTCGATCGCATGTGGCGGGCTGTCGAAGTCCGGCTCGCCGATGGTCAGCATGATCACCGGCAGGCCCTGCGCCCGCATCGCCCGCGCCTTGATCGACTGCTGGACGGTGGCGGCGACGGGCGCGGTGCCGACCCGAGCGGCTAGATCAGGCATGAAGTGCGAAGGCAAGGCCAGGGCTCTGCCCTGGACCCGGAAGGGGATAGGCATCCCCTTCACCCCTATTGCAAATCGGAGCTAAGCCCATGGATTGCAAAGGCTCCGCCTTTGCTGGGGTCGAGGGGCAAAGCCCTCGCCTTGCTGCATCCTAACGCAGCCCGGCGCAGAACCGCTGGATGCGCGTGCAGGCCTCCCGCAGCGCCGTCGTGCCGGTGGCGTAGCTGACGCGGAAGTGCCCCGGGTACATGAACGCGCTGCCGTGGACGGCGGCGACGCCCTCCTCCTCCAGCAGCGCGGTCACGAACGACTCGTCATCCGTGATGCGCGCGTTGCCGGCAGAGGTCTTGCCGATGCAGCCGTGCATGCCGGGGAACACGTAGAACGCGCCCTCCGGCTTGTGGCAGGTGATGCCGGCGGCGGCGTTCAGCATCTCCACCACCAGGTCGCGGCGCTCCTCGTACACGGCGACCATCGTCGGGATGGTGTCCTGCGGCCCGTTCAGCGCCTCGACGGCGGCGGCCTGGCTGATCGACGACGTGTTGCTGGTGGACTGGCTCTGCAGCTTGTCCATGGCGCGGATCAGCTTGGCCGGACCGCCTCAGTAGCCGATGCGCCAGCCGGTCATCGCATACGCCTTGGAGCAGCCGTTCATGGTGATGGTGCGGTCGCGCAGCCTCGGCTCCACCTCGACGATGGTGGTGAACTGGAAATTGCCGTAGGTCAGCTTCTCGTAGATGTCGTCGGTGAAGATCCAAACGTCGGGGTGCCGCAGCAGCACGTCGCACAGTGCGCGCAGTTCGGCCCGCGTGTAGGCGGCGCCCGTGGGGTTGCAGGGGCTGTTGAGCAGGAACCACTTGGTCTTCGGGGTGATCGCCGCTTCCAGGTCCTCGGGCAGCAGCTTGAAGCCGCTGTTCTGGCCGCATGGCACGATCACGGGGGTGCCGTCGGCCAGCGCCACGATGTCCGGGTAGCTGACCCAGCACGGGCTCGGGATAATCACTTCGTCGCCGACGCCCAGGGTCGCGACCATGGCGTTGTAGATGATCTGCTTGCCGCCGGTGCCGACGATGATCTCCTCCGGCGCGTACTCGATGCCGGAGTCGCGCAGGAACTTGGCCGCTATCGCCTTGCGCAGGGCAAGGGTGCCGGCGACGTCGGTGTACTTCGTGTCGCCCGCCTCGATGGCGCGCATCGCCGCCTGCTTGACGTTGTCGGGGGTGTCGAAGT
>CAXSFF010000512.1:0-3687 GCA_964236035.1 uncultured Acetobacteraceae bacterium | reverse complement strand
CAGCGCAGGAGGCCGGCATCCCGTTCATCCTCAGCGCGAACTCGATCACGCCGCTCGAGGAACTGCACCGGACCAATCCGGACGCCTGGTTCGCGGCCTACCAGTCGCCGGACCACGAGAAGATCCGCCGGATGATCGACCGCGTCGGGCGGGCTGGCTTCGAGACCTATCTGCTGACCGTCGACGTCGCGGTCGGCTCGAACCGGCACGGCGAGCGGCGGGCAGGCTACTCGATGCCGCTCCGCGCGACGCCGAAGCTGGTGCTCGACGGGATCAGCCATCCGGGCTGGCTGCTCGGCACGGCGGCGCGGACGATCTGCAAACGGGGCGTTCCGGTCATCTCCAACATCGAGCCCGTCGGCGGCCCGACGATCCTGACGCGCGACGTGACCTTCATTGGCGGTCACTCGTCCTTCTCCTGGGAGGAGGTGAAGCTGATCCGCTCGCTCTGGCCGGGACGGTTCGTTCTGAAGGGGATTTTGTCGTCCGAGGATGCCAGGATCGCGCGCGAGCATGGCTGCGACGGAATCGTGGTGTCGAACCATGGCGGGCGGCAGCTCGACGGATCGGCCTCCCCGCTCGACGTGCTGAGCGCAGTGAAGGCGGCGAGTGGTGACATGACGATCATCGTCGACAGCGGCTTCCGGCGCGGGACGGACGTGCTGAAGGCGCTGGCCTTTGGCGCCGATCTCGTGCTGATCGCGCGTCCCTTCCTGTATGCCGCCGTGCTCGCGGGCGAGGAGGGCGTTGCGCACGCGATCCGGCTGCTCAAGCGCGAGATCGATATCGGGCTCGCGCTGCTCGGCCTCAAGGGCGCCGACGAGGTCGGCCCGGCAGTGCTGCTCGGGCGATAGGAACCCGCGTCGGCGCGCCTTGTTGGAGGTACGCGACAGAACTGGCCTCGGCTTTGCCCATATCACCGGTCTGTAAGATTAGTCGCGGCCCAGCACGGCCGGAGCTAACGGAAGTGCCTCCTGGTACGATAAGGCGTGTCGGAAAATTCCTCCGGCGAGGTTTCCGTATGACAACCCAATCCGATCGTGTTTTCCGTTCAAGGCTGACCGGAGGTTTGCCTTTCAATCTGAGGCCGATCCGACGTGTGCGGAAAACACCTGATTTCCTCTATTTAGCTGATTAGCTGTAAGAATTTTCTTATGCGTACCAGGAGGCACTTCCGTTAGTTCCGGCCTCTATGAGAGACGAGGGAAGCGGCGCCGCCGGCTCTGGTAAGCACCCGACCGGCACCCTGGGAGGCTCCGGCGTACGTCAGGCCAGATCATAGAAGCGGGTCGCGGTTCCGCCCAGGATCGCCGCCCGCGAGGCGGTGTCAAGCGGCGACAGTAGTTCAGTTGTCGCGTCCTGCCAGCGCCGCATGCCACCCGCGAGATCGACCACGGGCCAGTCGCTGCCCCACATCAGCCGCTCCGGGCCGAAGCACTCCAGCAGGTGGTGGAACACTGGGCGTAGGCGCTCCACCGTCCAGTCCGGCCCCGCCTCCGTCACCAGGCCGGAGAGCTTGCAGCATGCAGTTGTGGTCGCGGCGGCCCGTGCGATGCCCTCGGCCCAGGGGCCCAGCGCACCGCCCGCGATGTCGGGCTTGGCGGCGTGGTCGATCACCATCGGCAAGCCGGGATGGCGCGCCGCAAGGATCGGCAGCAATTCCAGGTGGTGGGTGCGGATCAGCAGGTCGAGGCGCAGTCCGGTTGCCGTCATCGCGCTCAGGGCGGGCTGCACGGCGTCGCCGAGGATCCAGTCGCGGTCCGCCATGTCCTGCAGCATGGGGCGCAGGCCGCGCAACAGGGATGCCCGCGCCAGATCCGCCACCCGGGTGGCGGCATCCTCGGCGGCAAGGTCGGTCCAGCCGACGACGCCGCGCACCAGTCCCTCCGAGCGGGACGCAACGTCGAGCAGGAAGGCGGTTTCCGCCTCCGTCTCGGCAGTCTGTACCAGAACGCTGGCCGTGCGTCCGCCGAGCAGCGGCTGGAGGTTGGCAAGATCGTAGTCGCGATGGATCGGCAGGTCTGTCGTCAGCCAATGGTAGTCGCCGCGTGCCAAGCGCCAGACATGGTGATGGGCGTCCGTCTGCACCATGGCGTGTCCCATGCCGGGCTTGTCGAGGTCCCGGCCTGCCCGGCCTGCCAGGTGGAGGCGAGAGGGAAACGAGGCTAGAGGCTCTGCCCTTGCACCTTGCTCGACGCAAGCCCTGAGAATGCGTCTCCAAGGTTCAGCCCTTGGACCGAGGCCGAAAGCAGAACCTCCGACTTGCCTTCGTCCTAGCCTCACCTGTCCCGTTTGGACAGAACGGCCTCACTCGCGCGAGAAAATCTGGATGACCTTGTCGAGATGCCGGCGCATGGCCTGTCGCGCGCCCGCGACATCGCGCCGGGTGAGCGCCTGCAGGATCGCCAGGTGCTCCTGCTCCGAGCGGCTGGGCATGTCGACTGGCGAGTACAGGCGCTGCAACCGCTGGAACATGCCACCGTAGCGCCGCGCGAGCAGCAGGCCGATCATCATCTCGTAGGCGGGATTGCCGCTCGCGGCGGCGATGCGGATGTGGAACAGCCGGTCACCGGGGTGGGTCGTGGAGCCACGCTGGTTGTCGCTGACGTTCTGCCGGTAGGCGGCCTCGATGTCCGAGAGCTGCTGCGCGGTGGCGTTGCGCGCCGCCAGGGCCGCGGTTTCCGGCTCGATCAGCCGCCGTGCCTGCAACAGCCCGAACGGCGGTATTTCGGCGCGCAGGTCGATGTCGAGGCCGGGGCCGAGCTCGACGTCCGGCCCGAGGCCGGTGACGCGCGCGACCCTGCGCATGAGCGACTCGCCGCCGCGCTCGGCGTCCGCCGCACTACGCACGAAGACGCCGGCGCCGACGCGCACGTCGACGATGCGCAGCACCTCCAGCGCGATCAGCGCCTCGCGCACCGAGGAGCGGCTGACGCCGAGCTGGCGCGCAAGGTCGCGCTCCGGCGGCAGGCAGCTACCCGCCGGGTAGGTCCCCGCGGCGATCAGGTCGGCCAGCTGGTCGGCGATCTGGCGATAGATACGCCGGCTCCGGATAGCCTCGATCCCCATCTAGCGGTCTGTCGGGGCCTGCTCCTCCGGCACGCGGATGACACCCTTCCTCATCAGGATATTGCCATACAGCCGGCGCTCCCCGGTGGCCACAACCGAAAAAGCGGCACGCGCACGGTCGTAGAAGGCGAAGCGCTCGACCTGCTCCAGGCCGCCCGCGTATCCGACCTGCGCCGCGAGGACACGGAACTCGCCGAGGATCGGCGGCTCGCCCCCGGGGTCGCGCATCACGGCGAGCGCGGCGTCGGTGAAGTCGTCGAGCGGCAGCACGGACAGCACGGCCTGCAGCACGCGCGTCGCGGGCAGCCCAGGCAGCGCGATCACGCTTCGGCCGGACGCGGCTGCCGGATAGTTCGCGTCGACGATCGCAAGCTCGTCACCGTGGCCCATCGCCGCGAGCGCCCTCAGCAGGTCCGGGGTCAGCAGCGGATCGATTCCTGTCAGCATAGAACCTCCTGTGCGCCCGCCCTCGGCGCGGCGCCATGGCCTAGGGCCGTGGGCTCAGCGCCGGTCACGGCGACGCAGCTGGTCGAACCACACGATGACGACGATCAGCAAGCCGGTGATGACGCTCTGCCAGAACGGGTTCACGTTAAGCAGGTTGGCGCCGTTGTTGAT
>CAXSFF010000511.1:0-3693 GCA_964236035.1 uncultured Acetobacteraceae bacterium | reverse complement strand
CGCGCTGTTCGCCGCCGCCGCCGTGCTGCCGCTGGCCGCGCTGTTCTGGCTCAAGCACTACAGCTTCGTCCCAAGCGCGCTGTTCCTGCCGTTCCCGTATCTCGTCGTCGGCCTGTCGTACGTGTTCTTTCGGGTGCTGCACCTGGTCATCGACAGCTACCAGGGGGCGCTGGAGCAGCGGGTCGGGCCGCTGTCGTACCTGAACTACACCTTGAACTTCACCAGCCTCGTCTCCGGGCCGATCCAGCGCTACGAGGACTACCGCGAGACCGAGACCCATCGCGAGCCGTTGGACCTGCCCATCATCGGCCAGGCGCTGGAGCGGATCATCGTCGGCTACTTCAAGGTCGCCATCGTCTCGGCGCTGCTGTCGGCCTGGCAGCACCAGGCGATCGACGCCCTGCCGGAGCCGCAGGGCTTCGCGGAGCGCGCCTGGCTCGGCCTGCAAGTCGTCGGGCTGTACCCGATCTACCTGTATTTCAACTTCTCGGGATACGTCGACGTGGTCATCGGGGTGGCGCGGTTCTTCCGCATCACCCTGCCGGAGAACTTCAACCATCCCTTTTCGGCCCAGAACTTCATCGACTTCTGGGGCCGCTGGCACATGACGCTGTCCGGCTGGCTGAAGACGTACGTCTACAACCCGTTGATGCTGGCTAGCATGAACCGCGTCACCGCGCCGTCGCTGGCCCCGTTCGTGTCCGCGGCGGCGTTCTTCGTGACGTTCTTCCTGGTCGGCCTGTGGCACGGCCAGACGTCGGAGTTCCTGTTCTTCGGCTTCCTGCAAGGCGGCGGCGTCGCCGCCAACAAGCTCTACCAGGTCGTCATGACGCAGCGGCTCGGCCGCGCGAAGTACCGCAAGCTGTGCGATGGGGCGCTCTACACCGCCTGCATGCGGGGCTTCACCTTCACCTGGTTCGCCTTCACCCTGCTTTGGTTCTGGTCGAACTGGACCCAGATCGGCAGCCTCGTCGCCACGCTTGGCGGCGCCGCCGTGGCCGGGGGCCTGCTCGCGATGTTCGTCATTGCCACCATGATCCTCTCCATCATGACGACATGCCGCAACGCCATGTCGCGATGGACCTGGAGCGTCGACCCCGGGACGCGCGAGCCGGTCTGCGCCTCCCGCTACGTGCGAGTGGCCGCGGCAACGGCGATGACGGTGATCATCATGGCCAATATCGCGATCCTGGCCTCCCCGGCGCCAGAGATCGTATACAAGGCTTTCTAGGGTGTGCCGTCATTGAACCGTCGCCGACGCATTCGGCAGGGCATTCGGACGAACCTCAAAAGATATGACTCATTCAGGGACTGGTCGGCATGAGTGATAAAGAGCGCCTGCCGCGGCGTGATTGGGTCCTGCTGCCGGCCATCGGCCTGGCGACGATCTTCCTGATGGCCGCCATCCCCGAACTGATCGCCAGGAACGTGTTCTACAAACAGGAAGCCGATGCCTGCCTGGCTCCCGATCCCGTCCTCGGCCATCGTGCGCTGCCGAACTGCGACTCCCGCTACAAACCGGCGGAAGCGCCTTGGATCGCAAATCATTACAACGAATGCGGGTATCGCACCAACGAGTCCTGCGGCCCGAAGCCGGATGGGACATTCCGGATCGCCCTCGTCGGCGCATCGACGAGCCTCGGCTACCTGGTTGCCTATCCGGAGTCCTTCGCCGTGCGCGTCGGCAAGTCCCTCTCCGAGCGATGCGGCCGCGCGGTCGAGGGCCAGAACCTGGGCGGCCTGGATTACCAATGGGGCCGCGTCGAGGCGCGCATGGACGAGGCGATCGGCCTGAAGCCGGACCTTGTCCTGATGGTGCTGACGCCATACGACCTGCTCCAGCCAACCCACCAGGACACGGCGGCGGCGCCTCCAAAAAGCCTGCGCGTCCGCATCCAGGACACGGTGCGTTCGTGGATACAGGGCAGCGGGTCGTGGGGAGCGATATTGCATTACCGGGCGCGGCTTCCCGACGTCTACCTGAAGGCCTACCTGCGCGAGCCGGATCGCAGCGGTTACATGCGGCAGCCGTTCTCACCAGCCTGGCAGGCCCGCATCGATGACACCGACCATCTTCTCGGCAGCCTGGCAGGCAAGGCTGGCGCGGCGAAGGTGCCCCTTACCCTGATCTATGTGCCTTTCATGGTGCAGGCCGTGCTGGAGCAGCATGCCAGCAGCTATCCCGACACGAGCCCGCTGGCGTTGGACGACGCGCTCGGCAGGATCGCGGCCAGATACGGCATCAGCTACGTCGACATGGAAGCCGCCTTGCAGCACGTCCGCGACCTGAGTCCGCTGTTCTACCCGGTCGACGATCATATCACGGGGGCGGGCAGCGCCATCCTGGCCCGGCAGCTTGACCACCAGATCCTCGCCGCCCACTACCCGGGGTTGCCGGGCTGTTCCTATGCAAACGCCGATGCGGCTGCCGAGTGAACAAGGCAGGCGCGTCGAGCCGCTATTTCAGCCGCGCCATCCCGATCGGCGCCACCTCGTCCGTCATCCCCGCCAGCACTTCCGCCACGTGCCGCGCCCCGACCGTGCTGCCCAGCCGCGACAGCCGCCCCGCCATGTTCAGCAGGCACCCGAGGTCCCCCGCCAGCAGGGTGTCCGCGCCTGTGGCGATCACGTCGGCGGCCTTGTCGGACGCCATCCGCGTCGAGATCTCCGGGTATTTGACGCAGAACGTGCCGCCGAAGCCGCAGCACACCTCGGGGTCCGCCATCTCCCGCAGCTCCAGCCCCGCCACCTCCGCGAGCAGGCGGCGCGGTTGCCGCTTCACCCCCAGCTCGCGCAGGCCGGAGCAGGAATCGTGGTACGTCGCCACCCCGTCGAACCGCGCGCCAGTGTCGGCGATCCCCATCACGTCGGCCAGGAACGCCGTCAGCTCGTAGGTGCGCCCGGCCAGCGCCTCTGCTTTCTGCAGCATGCCCGGGTCGTCCCTGAACAGCCCGGCGTAGTGGTGCGAGATCATGCCGCCGCACGACCCTGACGGCGCCACCACGTAGTCGTAGCCGCCGAACGCCTCCATCACCTGCACCGCGATGCCGCGCGCCGTCGCGCGGTCGCCGGAGTTGTAGGCGGGCTGGCCGCAACAGGTCTGCGCCCGCGGCACCTCGACCCGGCAGCCCGCCTGTTCCAGCAGCCGGATGGCCGCGAACCCCACGGTCGGCCGGTGCAGGTCCACCAGGCAGGTGACGAACAAGGCGACGCGCGGGGAAGTTTGGAGCATGACGCCGATGCTACGCCGCGATGGGCTGCCATGGAATAGCCGCACCCATACGGCCAAGGCTGCACTTCGTGACTTGACGGACCGCCACCCGTCCTTTTTGGAGGGGCGACAGCGCTGCCGACGGTCGATCCGGTGGCGCGCCGCATGCAGGAGGAAACAATATTTGCCTGACGTGATGGCTGTTGGACCAAGCCGGCCGCCGACCAAGGTCGTGATGATCCCCTCCGTGTCGGGCGGCATCGGGCACATCTCCCGCACCGCGACGCTGGCGCGGGCCCTGCAGCAGCTCGACCCCGGGGTGACGGTCGAATACCTGCTCGACACCGACCGCCTGCGCCCCTTCAACATCGACGCCACCCGGCGGATGGGCTTCAACCCCCGCTTCCTGCCGCCGCTCACCCGCGACAACCGCGACGCCGTGGTGCGCGCCTGCCTTGGGGACGCCGACGTGGTGGTCGACG
>CAXSFF010000510.1:0-3704 GCA_964236035.1 uncultured Acetobacteraceae bacterium | reverse complement strand
GGTCTGGATCGTGAGGGCCATTTCCTGCTGATCCGAGTAATGTTCGTACTCGATGCAGCTACCGGCGACGGCCAGCACGACGATCACCCAGGCGGCTGTGGTGATTACCCGATCGCGTCTCGTGCGATTCCACGTGTAGGCACGCAGCGCAGCCTCGACGTCTGACGAGAATCCGTTCCGAACGTCCTCGCGCGCGAGCTTGATGGCACCGACGCCTGCCTCGACGCGACTGGCGCAGTCAGCCATCGCGGCCGCGACTCCCCTGCTCTCCTCGGCAATGACTGCCTGTGCCCGCGCGCCTTCCTCATGCATCCCCGCAGTGAATGCCTTGGTGATGTGCTGCGACGCTGCGACCTGGTCCGCCTGCAGGCGAGAGAAATGGAGCAGCATCTCACCGAGCAGGACGAGCACTGGCTGGAGAGGCTCGCGGGCAGTGACACCGGCACGGCGCATGGCGTCATGGAACCTGGCGATGAAATCCCCGACGCCGAGGGTGCGGTTCCCACCTCCGAGAGTCGGGTCCGGCGGGTCGAAGAATCCGCCCTGTTGCAGGGCGACACCCGTCCGGGGCTTGTCCGACACCGACCCGGGGGAAGGACCGGTGAGCAGCCGCTGTACAGGTGCGGCCTCGCGAGGCTCCCTGCCATCGGCAGCCGGGCTGGCGGTGGCTGCCGGCTCCGCATCGGGCTGCGGGCGCAACAAGGTGGCGAACAGCGCGCGCAACGCCATGGCCAGCCTGCTGGACGGCGCTTTGTCGTTCCTCACAGGATCCACTCCGCGACGCCGCGGAATGCGACATCCATCGCGCGCAGCCACAGGGTGACGCGCTGGCGGTCAGTGGGCGTCATGGGCGGCAGGTCGCCCGAGGTTGCTCCTGCGGCGGCAGTGGAAAATTGCTGGTGTCGGCGATTGACCTCGTGGGCGACCCGGAGCCTCGGCATGGCGACGGTCCGCACTCCACGGGCGACCGCAGCATGGAAGATGCGGCTCTCCCGGACGGCCTTGAAAGCCTCATTAGGATCCTGGTCCTCGGGCACAAGGCCGTTGTTGAGAATCACTGCGGTGTGCTCCGGGGCGAACAGCGGCGTGCCCAGGGGTCCCGGCGCCTCGACCGAGCCGAGGTACGCGAGCGACTCCACCTCCGGGCCCGTGACATGAAGCATCACGACATCGATGCCGGCCGCCCTGAGCATTGCACTCAGGTCGAGCTCGCTCGCGAGTCCCTTGAGTATCGTGTCCCCACCGCCGAGGTCGACGATGACGTCGAACCGGTCGGTGATCATGCGGTCGATGATCGCCTCGAGCCAGCGACGGACCACGCGGTCGTCGGCGCTGGGCGGCGCCAGCACGCCCTCGAAGTAGCGGGGCAGGTTGCGGTTGGTGCGATCGCCGTCGGCGATGACGATCGTGTGCCCGGCCCCAAGCACGAGTTCGCAGATCCAGCGCACAATCAAGGTTTTGCCGGTGCCGCCACGCCCGGCCAGGACGATGAAGCGGGGCGACCGTCCCGGCGGAACGGGGGGCGACCCTCGGGGCGGGTCGGTAGGGAGGTTGACGCCGGAATTGAGAAGCGGGGTTTTGGTCACTGGTGAGGCCTCCTGTGTCAGAGGCCCCAAGAGAAAGATGACGAACCGGCGCGAACGGGTATCGCGATCCGGATTCAGAGGACCTCGGGCGGTGGAGTTTTTACTCCGCCCTGCCGCACGGCCAGGTCCGCGATGCGGCGCTCGACCTCATCCGCCTCCAGGAGAGAAGGTATTGATTGCGTTGCGTTTTGTGATGGGTTCGGCGCGAACGGCGCGCTGCGCGGACGTGCCGGCTGGATGTCGAACGCCGGCATAACCGCCTCGACAGCAGAGCGATCACGATTTTGTGATGATATTTCCCCTGACTGCCGCTCTGTAGAGAGTCGCGGTGGAAATGCTGGTGAAGGGCTTGGCACCGGCTCAGGCGAGAATGGCGACGTCGGGGGAGCACGCGAGGAAGTCGTCGCGTTCCGACCTTTGCGCGCCATCATGCGCGACCAGGCCAGCTTGGCGGCGGCCACCGTGAGTGGCGGGTCCGAGATGCCCGCGAGCTCGGGTTGCTGGGCCAGCACGGCGACGATGTCGCGCCAGCTGTACCCGTCGACCGACTTGAGCACGTACAGCTCGTCCTGGTGGTCGAGCACGTAGCGAGACAGAACCGACAGGCGGCTGTTGGGCCGGGCGCCGCTAGCCTCCAGCGCCTCGCGCAGGCTCGGAAGGGGTGCCGGCGGCTTAGGCTGGTCCATGTCGTTCACCGTGGTTGCGCTCGCGCTGCATTTGGGTGGCAGTCCGAAAACGTCCTGGTAGCAAGATGGTATCACATAAGACGCATATATAACGCATTCGCGTTGCTTCTGAGCAGCGGATGCGCAGCAGTTTGCCGGCGGCCCGCGTGGGCTCCAGCCGGATGAGAGAAAAAAGAGAGAAGGTAAGTTCCATATACACCATTGCACCTGTTGATGCGCCACGTTAGCCTCCTCCCAGGCGTCCCGTCCAGGCCGGAGTCTGTCCATGTCCAGCAGCTCGGCCGATGCCAGGCTCGACCGTGTGGCCGCCGATCTGGTGGGCGTCATCCAGGCGCTTGCGCTGATGAGCCAGATGCAGCGCCAGCAGGGCGAGCAGCTGGCGCAGGTCATCGCCCTGCTGACACCCGAGCCGGCAGAACCCGGACCCGGCCTTGGCGAGCTCCTCGGCCAGCTGATTGCCGCGACAGGCCAAGTGGGCGCGCAGGTCGCGTCGATCGGCACCCGGCTGGAACAGGCGACGGGCCAGCTTCCTGGTCAGCTGGGCAAGGCGATCGACGAGGCTCTGGCGCGTGCCGGTCCGGGTGCGCGGGGATGATGACGTTCCGCAAGATCGCCGCCGGCTCGGCCGGGCGGCTGATCCGCACCTACATGACCGAGCAGGCGATCCCGGAAGCCGAGCGCGGGCTGGCGGGCTACTACAACGGGCGCGACAGCCGGGCCGCCTGGAAGGCCGACATGGCGCCGGAGGTGGCGCGGGCCCTGGGCATCGACGTAGCGCGGGCGCCCGACGACGCCGCGCTGGACCGCCTGTTCGAGGCGAAGCGGGCCGACGACGGCGGCGCCTGGTCACGGCACGCGCGCAAGATCTCCTCCTATGACCTGACCTTCTCGGCACACAAGTCAGTCTCCCTGGCGATGGCGTTCGCGCCGACGGCGGCCGAACGTGCGGCGCTGATCCGGGCCCACGAGGGGGCGGTCGACGACGCGATGGGCTACGTCGCGCGCGAGATCGGCTGGGCGCGGCGCGGCAAGGCGGGATGCCTCGGCGCGGAGCCGGGAGAGGTGGGCTGGGTGCGGTTCCTGCACTTCACCAGCCGGCCGACCGTGCTGGTGCAGGATGGGCCGGACGGCGCGACCGTGCCGACCGACGTCGCCGTGCCGTCGGACCCGCAGCTCCATACGCACGGCGCCTTGTTCAACGCCGTGGTCACGGCCTCTGGGCGGGTGGGCTCGCTCGACACGAAGCGCATCCAGGGACGGGTTCACGAGTTCGGGGCCTACTACCAGGCGCGGCTGGCCGACCGGCTGCGGGCGCTTGGGGTGGAGGTGGCCTACGACTCGCGGGAGCAGGCGGTGGCGATCGCCGGCATCCGGCAGGAGGTCTGCGACGCGTTCTCCCACCGGCACCACGAGGTGGCGCGCCGCGCCAAGG
>CAXSFF010000509.1:0-3708 GCA_964236035.1 uncultured Acetobacteraceae bacterium | reverse complement strand
TAGCGTCTCCGCCCGCTGCATCGCCGCCTCGTCCAGCAGTTGGCGCGCCGGCTGCAGGAATGCCGCCGATTGCTCCGCCTCGTAGCGCAGCGCCACCGTCAGCGCCAGGAACGCCCGGCTGGGATGGTCGAGCGCCACGCCGGGCTGGTGCAGCACGCGGTCGAACGACTGCTCGGCGCGGTATTCCGGATGGTCGTAGGTGCCGACGTCGGACAGCCAGCAGGCCGCATGCCGCAGCCGGCACGCCTCGGCGGCCTCGCCGGCGAACAGCGGCGCGGTCCAGGCGAACAGCGCCGGCGGCATGGCCTGGTCGCGGCCGTTGCTGGCCGCCAGGCTGCGGCTGGCGGCCAGCACGGCGTCGCCGGCTGCCACCTCGGGCGCGAGCAGCCGCATGAACCAGCCCTCGCGGATGCCGTTGGCGCTGAACACCACCCGGCTGGCGCCTGTGACGCGCAGCACCCGGCGCAGCACGATGGCGGCGTACGGCAGGTCGTCCAGCCGCCGCCGCGGCGCCCCCGGCACCTTTTCCAGCGTGCGCCGGGTCGCCGCGGCCACCGCGTCGGCGAGGTCGCGCGCCTCGTCCCGCCCGATGGTGTAATGGTGGACGATGTTGAGCGGGTACGCCGTCTGCATGATGTGGATGCGCGCCAGCGCCCGCCACGCGCCGCCGACGAGGTAGAGATCGCGGCCCGGCGCCTGCGACAGCCACGGCACCGACGCCAGGTCGGCCTCCGCCAGCGTGCGGGCGCGGAGCATGTCGGCCTCCGAGCGGTCGGCCAGGCGGATCACCCCGAGCGGCAGCGTGCGCGCCACGCCGGGCACGCCGCCGGTCAGCTCCACCACCTCAAGCGAGCCGCCGCCGATGTCAGCCAGCACTCCGTCGGCGGTGGGGATGCCGCACAGCACCCCAGCGGCGGACAGGGCCGCCTCCTCCTCGCCGGACAGCACGCGGATCGGCACGCCGGGCATCCGCTCGCGCAGCCCGGCGACGAAGGCCGGCCCGTTGGCGGCGTCGCGCACGGCGGCGGTGGCCAGCACCTCGAACGGGTCGGCGCCCATGGCCTGGGCGATGGCGTGGTAGCGGTGCATGACGGTGAGCGCCACGGGGACCGCCTCGTCGTTCAGCCGCCCCGTGGTCTGCAGGCCGCGCCCGAGGCGCAGCACCGCCTTTTCGTTGAAGATGGCCACAGGGTTGCGGCCGCGCCCCTCGAACACGACCAGCCGCACGGAGTTGGAGCCGAGGTCGACCACGGCGCAACGGCCAGCATTAGCCGTCATTGCGAGGCCGCTCGGCCGTGGCGATCCAGGGCCGCGCGACAAGCCCTAGCCGTGTTGCCCTGGGTTGCTTCGTCGCCAAGCGGCTCCTCGCAATGACGGGGAAACCAGGTCATCAGTCCTGGCTGACCCGGTCCTGGCGCTTGTGCGGCACGGCCAGCGGCACGGCGGGGCCGTGCAGCGCAGAGCCGCGGCCCGACAGCGACGGGTTGGTCATGAAGTAGTCATGTGCCGAAATCGGCTTCGACTCCGCCACCGCCGCCGGGTTGCCCGGGGGCGCCAGGCGCTTCCAGGCACCATCGGATGCCAGCTCCCAGGACTGCAGCGTGTCCTTCAGGTTCACCACCATGATCTGGTCCAGCACCTGGGCGTGCACGGTCGGGTTGAGGATCGGCACCAGGCTCTCCACCCGCCAATCGAGGTTGCGCGCCATCCAGTCGGCGCTGCTGATGTACACCAGCGCGTGGCGGCTGGGCAGCTTGTGGCCGTTGCCGAAGCAGAAGATGCGCGCGTGCTCCAGGAAGCGCCCGACCATGGACTTGACCCGGATGTTCTCGCTCAGCCCGGGGACGCCGGGGCGCAGGCAGCAGATGCCGCGGATGATGCACATCACCTTCACGCCGGCGGCCGAGCAGTCGTACAGCTTGTCGATCATCACGTCGTCGACCAGCGAGTTCATCTTGAGCCAGATCGACGCCTGCCGGCCGGCTTGGGCGTGGGCGATCTCACGGTCCATCAGCCGCATCAGGGTGGAGCGGGTGGTGAGCGGGCTGAACGCCAGGCTGTCCATGCGCTCGGGCTGGGCGTACCCTGTCATGTAGTTGAACAGCTTGGCGGAGTCGCGCACCAGGTCGGGGTCGCAGGTGAAGAAGCTGAGGTCGGTGTAGATGCGGGCAGTGATCGGGTGGTAGTTCCCCGTGCCGAAATGCGCGTAGCTGCGCATGCCGCCGCCCTCGCGCCGCACCACCAGGCTGAGCTTGGCGTGGGTCTTCAGCTCGGTGAAGCCGTACACCACCTGCACGCCGGCCGCCTCCATGGAGCGGGCCAGGCGGATGTTGGCCTCCTCGTCGAAGCGGGCGCGCAGCTCGATCATGGCGGTGACGATCTTGCCAGCCTCCGCCGCCTCGATCAGCGCCTTGACGATCGTGCTGTCGCGGCTGGTGCGATACAGCGTCTGCTTGATGGCCACGACGGCCGGATCGGCGGCGGCCTGGCGCAGGAACTGCACCACCACGTCGAAGCTCTCGAACGGGTGGTGGACGATGATGTCCTTGGCGCGGATGGCGGCGAAGCAGTCGCCGGCGAAGTCGCGGATGCGCTCGGGGAAGCGGGGCGTGTACGGCGGGAACAGCAGGTCGGGCCGATCGTCGACGATCAACTGGCTGAGATCGACGGCGCCCAATATGCCGCTTTGCACCATGACCTCGTCGCCCGGGATGTCGCGCTCGTCGACGCCCAGCTCGTCGGTCACCAGGGCGCGCAGGTCGTCGGGCATGCCGGCGTCGACCGACAGGTGGATGGCGATGCCGCGGCGGCGGCGCTTCAACGCCGTCTCGTACGACCGCACCAAGTCCTCGGCCTCCTCCTCGTACTCGATCCCCGTGTCGCGGATCAGGCGGAACATGCCCTGCCCCAGCACGCTGAACCCGGGGAACAGCGCGTGCAGCGACAGCGAGACCAGGTCCTCCAGCAGCACGAAGCGGATCGGGCCGCCGTCCTGGCCCGGCGGCAGGCGGATGAAGCGCTGGAGCTGGCTTGGCAGCGGGATCAGCGCGCTCATGGTGGTGTGGTCCTCGTCGCGGTGCAGCTTCAGCACCATGACGATCCCCATGTTGGGGATGAACGGGAACGGGTGCGCCGGGTCGACCGCCAGCGGGGTGAGCACGGGGAAGGCGCGGTCCATGAACCAGGTGTCGAGCCAGGCGCGGTCCGCGGCACCGAGCGAGCCCGGGTCGACCAGCTCGATCCCGGCCTCCTTCAGCAGGGCGCGCAGCTCGACCCAGACCTCCTGCTGGGTCTCCATCAGGGCGGCGGCGCGGACCTGGATCTCGGTCAGCTGCTGCGCCGGGGTGCGCCCGTCGGCCGACAGGGTGGTGACGCCCGCCTTGGCCTGGCCGATCAGCCCGGCGACGCGCACCGAGAAGAACTCGTCGAGGTTGGAGGCGCTGATCGAGACGAAGCGCAGCCGCTCCAGCAGCGGATGGCGGGCGTTCTGCGCCTCCTCGACCACCCGGTGGTTGAAGTCGAGCCAGGACAGTTCGCGGTTGATGAAGCGCTCGGGGCTGCTGCGCGAGATCGGCGCGTCAGGATCGGGCGCCGCGGGTGGCCCGGGCTGCGCAATGGAGGCGAGCGACGACAGGGTGGCGGCCTTCGCCGCCTGGATGACCTTGTTCATGACGCCAGCTTAGAACAGAGGTGGGCCGCGCTGCCAAT
>CAXSFF010000508.1:0-3709 GCA_964236035.1 uncultured Acetobacteraceae bacterium | reverse complement strand
GGCGCGGGCCAGCGCGTCGGCGAGGTCGCGCGGGTGCGGGATGTCG
Organism: uncultured Acetobacteraceae bacterium; assembly: GCA_964236035.1. Taxonomy (GTDB): domain Bacteria; phylum Pseudomonadota; class Alphaproteobacteria; order Acetobacterales; family Acetobacteraceae; genus CAXSFF01. Next base: position 3,663 of record CAXSFF010000508.1, on the reverse strand, counting down.
CGCCTGGCGTGGTGCACGGCGACGGGGAACATGCGCCCGGCGGAGGAGACGACGGGCGCGGCCATCAGCGCCTGCAGCCGCGCGCCGTCCGCCGTCGCCGACATCGCCAGCAGCCGCAGCTCCGGCCGCAACTGGCGTTGCAGGTCCAGGCACAGCGCCAGGGCGAGGTCGGCCTGCAAGGCGCGCTCGTGCACCTCGTCGAGGATGACCAGGCCGACGCCGTGCAGCCCGGGGTCCGATTGCAGGCGGCGCACCAGCAGGCCCTCGGTCACCACCTCGATCCGGGTGGCGGCCGACACGGCGGCGTCGAGCCGGGTGCGGTAGCCGACGGTGGTCCCGACGGTCTCGCCCAGCAGGTGCGACATGCGGGCGGCGGCGGCGCGGGCGGCGAGGCGGCGCGGCTCCAGCATGACGATGCCGCCTTGCAGCCACGGCGCGCTCAGCAGGTGCAGCGGCACCAGCGTGGTCTTGCCCGCGCCCGGCGGCGCCACCAATACGGCGTTGCCGGCGGCGAGGGCGCGGTCCAGCTCGGGCAGCGCGTCCTGGACGGGGAGGTCGGCGATCAGCATCGGCATGCCATGGCCGTGTTGCTGCGGCTCCCCATTCTCACTAAAGCCTCATACAAGATGATCGATCGGCAAGCTGCCCATGACTTCAAGCCCATGACTTTGAACCCATGACCCTGACCCGCAAGCGTGTCCTCGTGACGGGAGGGGCCGGCTTCCTCGGCTCGCACCTGTGCGAGCGGCTGATCGCCGCCGGCAACGACGTGCTGTGCGTCGACAACTACTTCACCGGGCGCAAGGACAACATCGCGCACCTGATGGGCAGCCCGAACTTCGAGGCGCTGCGCCATGACGTGACCTTCCCGCTGTATGCCGAGGTGGACGAGATCTTCAACCTCGCCTGCCCGGCGTCGCCGATCCACTACCAGTTCGACCCCGTGCAGACCACCAAGACCAGCGTGATCGGCGCCATCAACATGCTGGGCCTGGCCAAGCGGGTGAAGGCCAAGGTGTTCCAGGCCAGCACCAGCGAGGTCTACGGCGATCCGACCGTGCACCCGCAGACCGAGGAGTACCGCGGCAACGTCAACCCGCTCGGCCCGCGCGCCTGCTACGACGAGGGCAAGCGCGCCGCCGAGACGCTGTTCTTCGACTACCACCGCCAGCACCAGGTGCGGATCAAGGTGGTGCGCATCTTCAACACCTACGGCCCCCGCATGCACCCGAACGACGGCCGCGTGGTGAGCAACTTCATCGTGCAGGCGCTGCGCAACGAGCCGATCACCCTGTACGGCGACGGCAGCCAGACCCGCGCGTTCTGCTTCGTGGACGACCTGGTGGAGGGCTTCCTGCGCCTGATGGCGACGGGGGACGACGTGACGGGGCCGGTGAACCTGGGCAACCCCTACGAGATCCCGGTGCGGGAGCTGGCGGAGCGGGTGATCCGCCTGGTCGGCTCGCGCTCGCCGATCGTGTTCCGACCGCTGCCGCAGGACGACCCGACGCAGCGCTGCCCGGACATCACCATGGCCCGGCGCCTGCTGGACTGGGAGCCGAAGGTGCAACTGGACGAGGGGCTTGGCCGCACCATCGCCTATTTCGAGCGGCTGCTCGCCGAGCGGGGCGAGCCCGTGCAAACGGCGATCGCCGCGCAGTGAGGGTTTTCGGCACGGCGCTGGTCTTGATGTTGGCCGCGATGCCGGCGATGGCGCGGGAGTCGGCTCCGTTCAGCACCGCGCGCGATACAGCCAGCCTGGTGACCGACACGGACGCCGTCGCGGCGGGGCAGCCGTTCCACGCCGGGTTGCGGCTTCGCCTGGCCCCGGGCTGGCACACCTATTGGCAGAACCCGGGCGATGCGGGGCTGGCGCCGGAGCTGGCCGTGACGCTGCCGGGGGCCACCGTCGGCCCGATCATGTGGCCAGCGCCGCAGCGGGTCGCCGAGGGGCCGATCACCACCTTCGCCTACACGGGCGAGGTGCTGCTGCCCGTCGCCATCACGGCCGCCGCGGGCGCGGCGCCGCTGCGGGCACATGCCACCTGGCTGGTTTGCCGCAACATCTGCGTTCCGGAAGAGGCAGATTTCGCTATCGACCTGCCCGCCGGCGTTCCCGCGCTATCCAGCGAGGCCCCGTTGTTCGCCACGGCTGCCGCGCACTCGCCGGTGCAGCCGGCCCGTCCTGCGCAGGTTGCGCCGGACGGCACGCTGTCGATCGCCGGGTTGCCGCCGATGGTGATGGGGGCGCAGTTCTTCCCCGACACGCCCGGACTGATCGACGCCGGCGCCAACCAGCCGTTCACCGTCGCCGGGGACACCTTGCGGCTGCGACTGCCGCCCGGCGCCGACTTCCGTGCGGGCGCGCCGCTCACGGGGCTGCTGGTGCTGCAAGGCGACCACGGCGAGACATACCTCTCGATCGACGCGGCGCCCGGCCCGGCCATCGCGCCCGCGACCGCATTGGGGCGGATGCTGCTGCTGGCGCTGGCCGGCGGGTTGATCCTGAACCTGATGCCGTGCGTGTTCCCCGTGCTGGCGATGAAGGCGCTGGCGATCGCGCGGCTGTCGCAGGTGGCGCGCGGCGAGGTCCGCCGGCACGCGCTGTCGTACATGGCGGGGGTGGTGCTGGCGTTCACGGCGCTGGGCGGCGGGCTGTTGGCGATCCGCCTGGCCGGGCATGCCGCCGGGTGGGGGTTCCAGTTCCAGTCGCCGGCGTTCGTGGCCGTCATGGCCTGGCTGCTGTTCGCGGTCGGGCTCAACCTGTCGGGCGTGTTCGCCGTCGGTGGCCGGATCACCGGCGCCGGGCAGGCGCTGGCCAGCCGCCACGGCCATTGGGGCAGCTTCTGCACGGGGCTGCTGGCGGTGCTGGTCGCGACCCCATGCACCGCGCCGTTCATGGGTGCGGCGGTCGCGGGCGCTCTGTCCGCCCCCGCCGGCGAGACGCTGCTGGTGTTCGCCGCTATGGGTCTTGGCTTGGCGCTGCCGTATGCCGCGCTGGCTGTGGCGCCTGGCCTGGCGCGCGCGTTGCCGCGCCCGGGCGCCTGGATGGACGTGCTGAAGCAGGCGCTCGCCTTTCCGATGTACGGCGCTGCGGCCTGGCTGGTGTGGGTGATCAGCCAGGAGGCTGGCCCCGATGGCGTGCTGGCGGCGCTGGCCGGGTTGCTGGCGCTGGCGTTCGCCGGCTGGGCCATGGGGCGGTCGCAGGCCGTGGCCGGCACGCCGCGGCGCTTCGCCCGGTTCGCCGCGCTGGCCGGGGTCATCGTCGCGGCGGCGCTGCTGCCGGGCGTCGCCGCCACGTCCGCGGCAGTCGAGGCCAGCGCCGGCACGGAGCCGTTCAGCGCTGGCCGCCTGGCCGAGCTGCGTCGCGACGGCCGCCCCGTGTTCGTCAACATGACGGCGGCCTGGTGCGTGTCGTGCCTGGTCAACGAGCGCCTGGCATTGTCGCCGCAGCCGGTGCAGGACGCCTTCCGGCAGCATGGCGTCGCCTATCTGCGCGGCGACTGGACCCGGCAGGACCCGGCGATCTCCGCCTTCTTGCGCGACCACGGCCGCGACGGCGTGCCGCTCTACGTCTACTACGCGCCCGGCCGGCCAGGCGCGGTGCTGCCTCAAATCCTGACCGAACAGGCGGTGCTCGACCAGGTCGCCAGCGGCGCCTAA
>CAXSFF010000507.1:0-3716 GCA_964236035.1 uncultured Acetobacteraceae bacterium | reverse complement strand
GCTTGCCCTCGTCCACCGCCTCGACCTCCATGGTCGCCTTGTCGGTCTCGATCTCCGCCAGCACGTCGCCGGAGCGCACGTCGTCGCCGACCTTCTTCAGCCATTTCGCCAGCTTGCCCTCGGTCATGGTCGGGCTCAGCGCGGGCATCAGCACCTGGGTGGACATGGTCAGCCTTCCACCAGCACGTCGGTCCACAACTCGCTCTCCGCCGGCTCGGAGCTGGTCTGGGCGAACTCGGCGGCGTCGTTGATGCGCGCCTTGACGGCGTTGTCGGTCGCCTTCAGCGCCTCCTCGTCGACGCCCATCTCCACCAGCCGATGCCGCGCGCCCTCGATGCAGTCGCGCTCGCTGCGCATCTTCTGGATCTCCTCGCGGGTGCGGTACTTGCCCGGGTCGGACATCGAGTGCCCCCGGTAGCGGTACGTCTTCATCTCCAGCAGGAACGGCCCGTTGCCGGCGCGGCAATGCGCCACCGCTTGGTCCGCCGCCTCCCGCACCGCGCCAACGTCCATGCCGTCCACCTGCAACGACGCCATGCCCCAGGGCGAGCCGTTCTTCGACAGGTCGTGCGAGGCCGTCGCCCGCTCGACGCCCGTGCCCATGCCGTACTTGTTGTTCTCGATCACGTAGATGCAGGGCAGCTTCATCAGCGCGGCCAGGTTGAAGCTCTCGAACACCTGGCCCTGATTGGAGGCGCCGTCGCCGAAATAGGTCACGCAGACGTGGTCGCTCTGGCGGTACAGGTTGCTGAACGCCAGCCCCGTGCCCAGGCTGACCTGCGCGCCGACGATGCCATGCCCGCCGAAGAACTTCTTCTCCTTGCTGAACATGTGCATGGAGCCGCCCTTGCCCTTGGAATAGCCCGTCGAGCGCCCCGTTAATTCCGCCATGACGCCGCGCGGGTCCATCCCCGTCGCCAGCATGTGGCCGTGGTCGCGATACGAGGTGATGACCTGGTCGCCGTCCTTCAGCGCGCTCTGCACCCCGACCACGACCGCCTCCTGGCCGATGTACAGGTGGCAGAAGCCGCCGATCAGTCCCATGCCGTACAGCTGCCCGGCCTTCTCCTCGAAGCGGCGGATCAGCAGCATGTCGGCGTAGGCCTGCAGCAGTTGCTCCTGCGACAGCGCGTAGGCTGCCGGCTTGCCGCGCCTGATTTTTTCGGCCGCTTGCGCCATGGAACGATCCCCTTGATTGCTCCTTGCACCTAGCGTCCCCTTGGAGAGCCGGCAAGGGCATGCCGGAGCATCTCGCGGAGCCAAACCCTTAAATAACTCATCCGTGGTTAAGGGATGCCTGTCAGGCTATGGCGGCGCACCAACCCATGCTAGAACGCCCGGATGTCCGATCAGAGGCCGCCGTCGAATTGGGTGCCTGTGCTGGTGCTGGCCGCAATCGTGGCGCTCATGGCTGGCGGCTGGGGGCTGTTCCCGCGGTGGCAGGCCAGCATGGCGCGCGCCGACTGCGAGGCGGCCGGGCACACCAACTGCCGGTAATGCTTGTTGCGGGCAGCTACTCGCCAGCCGAACCCAGCAGGTGCTGGCGCAGGTCATCCGACGGCGGGTGGGCGCCGATGAAGCCGGACAGCAGGCGGAAGGCGAGGTCTTTGTTGGCGAACTCGGCGATCTGCACGTTGTTGGCCAGCACCTTCACCCCCTTCCCCGTGAAGATGTAGGTCGAAGTGTCACCGGGCTTCACCGCCGGGGCGACCGCGATCAGGCGCTCGAAATCGCCCTTGTCGGCGGGGTCGCAGCTGCCGTCGCCGCAGTTGTTGGTCTCGCCCAGGCGGTACTCCTTCTCCACGTCGGCTTTGGAGGCGCTGCGCAAGAAGTGCAAGACAAGCGCCTTCGGACCCGGCGAAGCCAGTATCTGCTTCGCGTCATGACTCGGCTGCGCCAGGTATAGCGCCGCCACGTAGCCCTTGATGTTCAAGATGGTGAACGAGCGCAGGCCGATGCCGTTCAGCGCCAGCGTCTGGCCCTCGACCGGGAAAGTGTCGGGCAGCGTGGCCCCATCGAGGGTGGCCGCCGCACCGGGCACGGCCGACGCGAGCCAGCAACAGGCCAGTGCCGGGAAGAGCTTCTTCAACATGAATGACCGCCATGACAGAGGAAAGCATGCCAACGCCCGTGCGAGGATATCGTTGCGGTCAGGAAAGCAGCCCGGCCAGCGCGCCGCTCAGGCAGGTGGCGATGGTGCCGGCCAGCAACGCCCGCAGCCCCAGGGCGGCGATCTCCGCCCGCCGCTCCGGCACCATGGCGCCCAGCCCGCCGACCAGGATGCCCACGGAGCCGAAATTGGCGAACCCGCACAGCGCATAGGTCATGATCATCCGCGAGCGGGCGTCCAGCGCGTCCGGCGGCAGCCGCGCCAGGTCGACGTAGGCGACGAACTCGTTCAGCACCGTCTTGGTGCCCATCAGCGCGGCGGCGGCGGCGCTCTGCTGCCAAGGCACGCCGATCAGCCACATCACGGGGCGGAAGGCGACCGCGAACAGCGACTGCAACGTCGGCGCCCCCGGCAGGTGCGCCAAGACCAGGTTGGCCAGCGCCACCAGCGCCACGGCGACCAGCAGCACGGTGGCGATGCCGACCAGCGGGCCGACCCCGTCGCGGGTGCCTTTGATCAGGGCGTCCAGCGCGCCGGCCGGTCCGTCCTCGATCACGAGCGACGCGGAACCCTCCGCGCCGGCGGCTACGGGCACCATCAGCGCCGCCACGGCGAGCGCCGCCGGGGTGCTGATGATGGCGGCCGACAGGATCTGCCCCAGCGCGCCCGGCAGCACGGGGTCGAGGATGGCGGCGTACAGCACCATCACGGTCCCGGCGATGCCGGCCAGGCCGCAGCTCATCATGGCGAAGATCTCGCCGCGCGCCATGCCGGCGAGGTACGGGCGGATCAGCAACGGCGCCTCCACCATGCCGACGTAGACGTGCACGGCCGCGCCCAGCGCCAACGGCCCGGACACGCCGAGCGAGCGGCGCAGCACGAAGGCGAAGCCGCGCGCCGCCGCCTGCAACACGCCCCAATGGTACAACAGGGCGGACAGCGCGCTGATGGTGAGCACCAGCGGCAGCACCTTGAACGCCAGGATGAAGCTGGCCCCGGGATGAGCCTCGGCGAACGGCAGCGCGGCGCCGCCCAGGTAGCCGAACACGAAGCCGCTGCCGGCATCGGTCGCGTCCTGCAAAGCGAGCGCCGCCCGGTTCACCAGCAGCATGGCGCCCGCGGCCGGCGGGAAGCGGATCAGCACGGCGGCCAACGCTGCCTGCAACGCCATGCCGCCGATCACGGTGCGCCAGACGACCGGCCGCCGCCACTCGCCGAGCAGGCGGGCCAGCGCCAGCAGCAGGGCCATGCCGGCGACGATGCGGAGGGAGGTCAGGCCAGTCGGCCCTGGCGAGGGATCACGGCGGCGATGCTAACAGACGCCGCCGACCGGTGTCATGCCTGCATGGCGGCTCTGCTCGCGGTTGCAGCATGGGGTGGGTTACCGCACCCGGCCCGGGCCGCTATATGCGGCGCGGCAGGCTTGGACTTCCACAAGGCATTCGCATGAGCAACTTCTACGTCGAGACGGTCACCAGCGTGCATCACTGGACCGACACCCTGTTCAGCTTCACCGCCACCCGCGACCCCGGGTTCCGCTTCCTGAACGGGCAGTTCACCATGATCGGCATGGAGGTCAACGCCAAGCCGCTGCTGCGCGCCTACA
>CAXSFF010000506.1:0-3731 GCA_964236035.1 uncultured Acetobacteraceae bacterium | reverse complement strand
GTTGCGGTTGTTCTTGATCACTACGGCGTCGTCGGCTTCCTGGTGCACAGGATCAACCTGCTGCGCATCGCCGGCAGCGTCGTCATGACAGGCGGCCTCGGACTGTGTTGTATGGACCGGAAAACGGGTATGGAGCACCTACCTTTAGCGACTGCTACATCAGCCGGACGTACTCCGGCCGTCAAGCAAGGCTGGGCTTCGCCCAGACCCGCCCCTGGACCGGCTTTTCTTAAGTGTTAGATTCCAAAGGCGATCTTTTGGCGGGGTCCAGGGGCAGAGCCCCGGCCTTGCCTGCTGGACCGGTCATCACATCCGGCCGTTGGTATAACCTCCGAAGGATATGCTGCCATGGCCGGCGTCGATCCCGACACCCAGAACCTCGGCTCCGATCCACTCGACAGCCGTCGGCGTCACCGCGTGGCCGTGGAGTGCCTCGGGTCGATCTGTACGGTGGCTGTCTGTCCCGCCACCAGGCGCACATCCGGCGGCACGTCGTCCAGATGGATGCGCACCGGAATGCGCTGCGCCAGCCGGACCCAGGTGAACACCGGGTTGACCTGCGCCAGGCCGGCCGAGTCCGCCTGCGCGTTGCTGATGTTGATCGCATGCGCCACGCCTTCGACATGGCCTTGCAGCGGCGTCCTGCGCCCCATGAGCCGGACGTGAGCCGGATCGCCGTCCCGTATGGACCAGAGGTTCGTTTCCTCGAAATAACCGTCCACCCAGAACGAATCGGCGTTGACGACGGAGATGTTCTTCGTGCCGACGCTGGCGTAGTCGCCGAGCTGCGCCGCAAGGTTGGTCACCCACCCGTTCACGGGCGAGACGATACGTGTCCTCTTGAGGTTGACCTTGGCCTGCGCCAGTTGTGACATCGCCGACTGGTAGCTCGCGACGGAGACGGTCGCGGCGGTCACGTAGGTCTGCCGCTGCTCGATCGACGTCGAGAGCGTGGTCAGTTCCTCGCGCCTCCGCGCCTTGAGCTGATCGTTTTCCATGTTCGCCTTGGCTTGGTCGACCTGCGCCTGGGCCGAGCTGACGGCGATCGCGTAGTCGGTCGGATCAACGACCATCAGCAGGTCGCCCTTGTGGACGAACTGGTTGTCCGCGACCGGCAGCTCGACGATCCGGCCTGCAACCTCCGGCGCCAGGCTGACCACGTAGACCCGGACGGTCGCATCGCGCGTCCATGGGGAGGCCATGTAGGCCTGCCACATCGCCCATGTCATCACCGCGGCCGCAAGCACCGCGATGCCGGTAAGCAGCAGGGACACCACGCGAGGCTTCCGCGATCGTGCGTTCCGGATCCCGGGTGGTCTTGTCGCAACGCCCCGCCCATTCCTGGAGAGGCTGCGGACACCATCATCGGCGACGTCGAGCACCGTGTCAGAGTCTGGCATTCTACTGCCCTGCCAGCAGCACGATGAGGGACAGAACGACGAGATAGATCGAGAACATGAACAACGCCGGATGCCAGACCATGCGTAACAGGCCGAAATGGTTGGCGAGACGCCGCAATGCGATCGTGGCCAGCCAGGCCAGTGGCAGCATGGGCATTATCGGTGCCACGTATACGCCGAACAGGTTGACCTCGGTGTAGGTCACGCTGCCTCATCCCCGCAGGCGAAATAACTCCCGTGGGCCTGCAACGTTTCACTCAGCGTCGTGCAAACCGAGCGCGCGCGCAGATGGGTCCTCGATCCCGGCCCGCCGGCTGTTTTCGCCAGGTCGCCATCCAGACTTGCCAACCCCTGCACGGCCGCATCGATCCTGCCCGCAGCGACAGCTCTCAGGCAGGCTTCAAGCCGGGGCAGCGATCCGGCGGACCGACCGCTCAGGTGGCGCAGCAGAATGATGTCCGAGCCAGCCCCCAGTGCCGCCAATAACCGCGCTCGCTGCAGAGGTTCTGCGGAGTCGGGCATTGCGGCAAAACGTCGGAAGGTCCTTGCCTGCCAAGCGTCGCGGGACATGATCTTCGGCCGGATCGCAAGGGCACGAAGCTCGGCCAATGCCGCATTCAACAGATTGCGAGCACGAGTCGCTGCCGGCACGGGCGGGATCAGACGCATCGCCAGGGCCGCCACCGCCACGCCGGCCACGATGGACAGCGCCGTGTTGTAGAACGCCTGAGTGTCATAGCTGATGACGTTGGTGGGGGTGAGCAAAGGTATAAAATTCGTCGCCACCGGGCCGAACACCAGGGCGAAGCGGGGCACCGTGGCCAGCGCGCCAAGCGGCACCAGGGTCAGTCCAAGCACTCCGGCCAGTCCCAGGAAGGTTTGCTGGCCTGGCAGGAGCGCGAACTTGGCGACGCCCGCCCACAGGGCGACCAGGCCTACTCCGACTGCAAAGCTGGTCGCGGCGCCCGCTGCCTTCTCGTTTTGAGGCGAGAGCAGTATCACGCTTATGAGGGCGAACGTGATGGCACTTTGCCCCCCAGGCCACTCGGTCGCGATCCAGAACAAGGTTACCAAGGTGATGGTCAGGAACACGCGAACTGCGTTGACGAGAGGAGGCAGCAGATCCTGCCCACCCCAGGCAGTCCACTGGCGCGGCACGATGCGCGCCCTGAGCGGGTCGACAAGCAGCGTGAGGCCGTTGGCGGCAGAGGCGAGGCCGAGCAGCGCCGCCGCGGTCCGCTCCGCCGTCACGCGCGGCGATGGCTGCTTCGCCGAGATGCTGGCGCAGGCGCGCGCCGCGACGTGGCACTGACCGCGCGCCGCCGTGGGATCGCCCGCCCAGTTCGCGCTGTCACCACTCTCGAACAGGTGGCGCGCTGCCACCGGCAGAGCCTGCAGCACCTCGCCGGCCTCCTTCCGACCCTGCTCGTCCGACACGCTGCGCAGATGACCATCAATCGTCCGCCACTCGGCTGCCGCGGCGAATATGCCATCCACGGCGGCCCGCAGCGTTGCCCGCTGCTCGCGCAGGTCCGACACCTCACCGTAGGCGCGGTCCATCACCGCATCGAGCGCGGTCGTGCGCTTCAACAGGTCTCGCCGGACCGGCCGGCTGTCCGGTCCCGCCGCGCCGGGCACGCGGAGGGTTTGCAGAAGATGGGCCGCAAGGTCCGCGATGATGGATGAGATCTGCTGCAGCAGCTCGCGGCGTGCATGACCCAGGTCGGTTCCAGCGACCACGATGGTCGCGCAGAGGATGCCGATGATGATCTCCGACGCGCGCGAGACCGCGAGCGTGAAGATCTGGTCGGGCGAGCCTGTCGCCTCGCCCGCGATGATCGCGACGGTGTAGCCGGCGAGGGAGGCTGCATAGGCGGTGAAGTTGCTCAGCAGGGTTGTTACGAAGGCGCAGGCTCCGCCCCACACGGCGATGCCGAGCAGGAAGCCGTACCGGCTTTGCGGAAAGGCGGCGGCCAGCAGCACCACGAACACTGCTCCCGCGACGGTGCCGAGCAGGCGCGCGGAGCCCTTGCGGCGCGAGGCCCCGAAGGTCGGCTGGCACGAGATCGCGGCCGAGGTGCCCGCCCAGAACGGCGCGTCCAGCTCCAGGGAGAACGTGATCCACAGGGCGAGACAGACTGCCGCCGTCAGCCGCAGCCCGTGCAGCAGGCCCGGCCTGGCCGCCGCCAGCGCCGTGCCGAGCCTGGGCGGCCAGGCTGGCGCGCGCAGCCTGGCCGGCCCCGCGACAGACCACCTGCCTCCGCTCACTCCGCTGCGGTGAGATGACCGAGCATGTCGGTGAGCCTGATGTTGTCGCCGTAGTCCACCGGG
>CAXSFF010000505.1:0-3733 GCA_964236035.1 uncultured Acetobacteraceae bacterium | reverse complement strand
GGGCATGGCGACCGGCGCCAGCGAGGCCGAGACGTTCTGGACCGACTTCCTGCGCTCCCTGGCCCGCCGCGGTCTACGCGGTGTCAAGTTGGTGATCTCAGACGTTCATGTCGGGCTGAAAGCTGCGGCAAGCCGCGTGCTGGGTGCCACGGCCCAGCGCTGCCGGGTGCATTTCATGCGCAACGCCATGGCGCATGCGGGCAAGACGCAACGCCGCATCGTCTCGGCCTGGATCGGCACGGCGTTCGCTGAGGCCGACGCGTCCGGAGCCAAGACACAGTGGCGCCAGGTCGCCGACCAGCTCCGTCCCCGCATGCCCAGGCTTGCTGCCCTGATGGACACCGCCGAGGAGGACGTGCTGGCGTTCATGAGCTACCCGAAGGAGCACCGTGCCAAGATCCACAGCACGAACCCGCTGGAACGGCTCAACGGCGAGGTCAAGCGGCGCACCGACGTCGTCGGCATCTTCCCCAACGAAGCCGCCGCCATTCGTCTGGTCGGCGCCATCCTGCTCGAGCAGAACGACGAGTGGGCCGTGCAGCGCCGCACCATGAGCCTTGAGGGGCTTGCCCCTGTCAGCGATGCTCCAGCCGTCAGTCTGCCCACCGTGACAGCCTGACACGGCAAACCAGCCCTCCCCAGGAGCCGCAGGCCGACGCTGCTACACCACGCCTTGGGACACGACCTGCGCCAAGCGCTCGGCAAGCTGGGCACCGCCAGGCTGGGCAAGCCCGAGGCTCCGCGCCGCACGACCTACCAGGCGACGCCGGGAGCGGGCCGGCACCGCTTCCGGCAGGACGGTGAGGTGCCTGTGGTCCGGCTGAGCATGGGAGGAAGCAGCGGCGGCAGGGAGCGCCAGTCCCAGGCTCCTACCGGCAGAATCGAGGCCGAAGCTGGACACGGGCAGGCAGGCAGAGAGAGGGACCAGGACAGCGGGGACAGCACCCGGCAGGTGCAGGAGCTGGCGGAGCAGCTGCGGGCGACGCAGACGCGGCTGGGCCACGCTGAGCTGGTGGCGGGCGAGGCGACAAGGGCGGCACAGGGCCGGCAGGAGGAAGCGGCCGGCCTGCGCCGGGCCCTGGACGCAGCCGAGGCAGCCCTGGCGCAGGTGCGTGCGGAGCTGGCGGCAAGCGAGCGGGCACGCGAGGACCTGGAGCAGCGGCGAGTGGCGACACGCCTTTCCGTTCCAGCGGGCCACGATCGGGAAGATGCGCCCACCCGCCGCAAGGTCGGTCGGCCCCTCGGCTCGACCAACCGCGTTCGCAGCCAGGAGTCGAGCAACGAGCCTGAGCCCGTCCAGTGGTGGGCGGGAGACTGCCACTGGACTCGGCTATGTGGAAATCAGATAATTCCCGCACATTTTGCTTGAGAAATCCTTGAACTGAAGCAACGAAGCAATTTGTGGGAACAGGGCTACAAGCACGCGCGTGACCAACGGCCTGTAACTAAATTTCTTGCGCCCTAATTGGGCGTGGGCTTCCGTGTCTTGTCGAACCAGTATGGGGTGCGGTTCGCCCACTCGCTTTGGGGAAAGGTTTTGTGCAGCGACGTCCAGGCGGCGCGTGAAACAGGACCGAGAGGATCGGCAGTGCGGCAGCCGTATCGGGTCGCGCGGACCGCCAATGCAAGCACTTCGGGAAGATCTCGGTCTAGACCGAGCCAGCGCGTGACCACGTTCGACCACCCTGCCCAGCGGACTGCCTCGTCAGCGAGATGCTTGGGGCCGCTGGGCACGTTCGAGAGCGCGTCCAACTCCGAGTATTCGAGGTTGTGCGTCAACGGTTGGTTGCGGAGCCATGCCAATGCAAGACGGTTGATCGTGTGCGTCAGATCCGGGATGTCTCCGGTAGCCATGACCGTCGAGAATGTCATGTGGCTGACCCACCAGTCCCGGGTCAGATCCTGCGTCGACCCCGCGAAAGCATCCCGCCGCGCGCGCGCGGGATCGACGGGGCACCACCAGTTGGCATCGTCGGGATTGTCCGCGTCGATCGAGAAAAGGTCCGGCTGCGCGCCGTTCCGTCCCCATTGCCTGACGTTGCGGTTCCAGAGCACGCGCGGTGACAAGCCCGGCAATCTCAGAAGCATTCGGATGACAAGACGACGGCGGGTCACGGAAAGCCTTGCGCCTTCCACCGCGTCCAGATCCGCTGTCGTCTCCGGGAAAGTGGCACGTACTTCCGGGAACAAGCTTTTGAACGCTTCCTCCCGGCCAAGCGCGTAATAGCGGATCCAGGCGGCTCCCAGGAGTGGGCGCTTCCAGTTCGTCGCGAGACCAGGCGTCCGGGCGAGCTCAACAAGGCGGTCCGCTGGTAGAAGATCGAACACAGCGGCGACATCGTCCGGCATGTTTTCTCCGGATCCGTATGGGCGCGCGGACCGGTCGTGGATCCCTAAGCCAATCAGTTCTTTCCAGGTCGCCGCCGTTTTTGCACCCTTCGGGAGCTCTGTCCGGCCGAAGGCGATTAAACCAGCTGTGGCTGCCGCCCAGGAGTGGGCTCCGACCGGATCCTGGCTTGCGAGCAGGAAGCGCGTGCCGCCTTGGCTCACGAACCCAGCCGGGGATGGTTGGACGTACCACCTCGAATTCTCTGTCAGCACGTGCTGCCGGGCGGCTGCAGCGGATGCGTCACGTTGCCCGGACATGAGCAGGATCCGGACTCGCTGCGCCTGCAGCCACGCTGCGAGCATGTGACGATCGTCGACGTCCTCCTTACCCGAGGACGCGGCGGCTTCTAATGAGGCAAGCAGGTCGAGGTCCGCCGGGTCGCTTGATAGTCGGGCGAGTGCGTATCCCCAGAGTGGGTTGCCAGTCTCCACAGCCCTGCGGCGGGCGTAGACCAGCGCCGCCGCGACATACTCGGCCTGCGCGGCCAGCGTCGCCTGATCGTTGAGACTGAAACCCGGCACCGTGGCGAGCTGAGGGTAGAATGGCTCTTTCCAGATCAGGCCGGAGAACGGCGAGGGGACCGCCAGGACGCGCGCCAGATCGATGATGGGGTCGATCTTCCCGACCTCCGTAAAGACCGTTCTTCTGGGGGCACTCCAGTCGCCGTCTTCCCTGTGATTGCTCGGGAAAGCGTAGGCCAGCACGTGTCCGAGATCCTCCGAGGCATCCATGGCGAGCTGGTTCAGTGCAAGGTCGCGGCAACCTAGTTCGGCAGGTACTGCAAGGAGGTGGGAGATCTCGGCCAGCCTGGCCGCGAGGAGCGGCGCAGCGCTCGTGTGGTACGCCATGGTCCCGAGCAGATGGTGCGCGGCCTGATACATCTCATGGTCGGCCGGGTCCGCCAGGAGCGCGGCCATGCGGCGGATTCCGTCCTCCACATCGCCTGCGTCGATCGCCGCCCTCGTTGCCGAGTAGGCCGCGGCTGCCCGAAGGGTTGATGTGCCGTTTGCCAGCACGTCGAACGCCTTCACAGCCTCGTGCCAACGCCCGGCATGGAAGAGCCCTGCGGCAAGGCCGTATGCCTTGGCGTTTGCCAGATCGGGCTGCGCGCTCGGCACGAAGCGCTCCCATTCGATGTCGGCGTTGGACTCCTTCTCATCGACGGGAGTGACGTGGCCGGGAGCTGCCTCGGCAGCCGTGATCAGCCGGTCCGGCTCGAACCACTGCGCGCGCTGCCGCTCTCCGGTCGACCACTCCGCACCGGCAAGCGTAAGCCACAGATCCCAGGATACACCGGAGATCAGGCTCTGTGCTCCATAAGTCGGGTGCTCTGGTGTCGGGCAG
>CAXSFF010000504.1:0-3748 GCA_964236035.1 uncultured Acetobacteraceae bacterium | reverse complement strand
TCCGTGGTCGGCCGCCCCAGCCTGCTGCTGGCCGACGAGCCGACGGGCAACCTCGACGGCGTGCAGGCCGGGCGGCTGATGCAATTGCTGCAGGAGATGAACCGGGTCGGCGCCACCGTCATCGTCGCCACCCACAACGAGGGCTTGGTGCAGCGCCACCCTGGGCGGTCGCTGCGGCTGGACCAGGGCCGGCTGCTGCCCGATGCTTGAGCATGGCTAGGCGCGCCATCCTGCGGCCGTCGCGGTTCGACGACCTCGGGCTGCGCCGCGCCTTGTCGGACCGGCTGCTGCCCTCGCTGGTGGCGGCGATGACGTTCCTCGCCGCGCTGACCTTGGCCGGGGTGCTGGCCGCCGCCGCGATGGCGCAGCATTGGCAGCAGGGTGCCGCCGCCGTGCTGACGGTGCAGGTGCCGCAGCCGCGCGCGAGCCCCACTGCTGGCAGCAACGCCGACGGCACCCGGGTCGAGCGTGCGGTGTCCGTGCTGCGCGGCGCTCCTGGAATCGCGCTGGTGCGGGTGATGACGGACGCGGAGCTGGCCGACCTGCTACGCCCTTGGCTGGGCAACGCGGCGCAGGCGGTGTCGCTGCCGCTGCCGGCGGTGATCGAGGTCCACCTGGTGCCCGGCGAGGCGGAGCCGGACGACACCTTGCAGGCGCGGCTGCAGGCCGCCGTGCCGGGCGCGTTCCTGGAAAGCCACGGCGTCTGGCTGCAGCGGCTGTCCGTCCTGGCGCGCAGCCTGCAGGCGTGCGCGGCGGCGGCGCTGCTGCTGGTGGCCGGCGTGTCGGCGGCCGTGGTCGCCGTCGCCACCCGCGCCGGGTTGTCGGCGCGGCGGGACGCGATCGGCATCGTGCATGGCCTGGGCGCTACCGACCGCTTCATCGCCGGCCGCTTTGCCAACCGCGCCACGTTGCTGACCGCCGCGGGGGCCGCCATCGCCGCGCTGGCGGCGTTGCCCGTGCTGCTGGCGCTGGCGCGGCTGGCGGCGCCGTTCAGCGCCGACACGGTGGCGGCCCCGCTCGGTGGCCTGCCGCTGTCGCTGTGGCTGTCGCTGCCCGCGCTGCCGGCGGCCGCCGCCGCGATCGGCTGGCTCACCGCGCAGGGCACGGTCCGGCGCTGGCTGCGCCGGCTGCCATGACAATCGGGCAGGGGGTCCGCGGGTTCGCGGTGCTGGCCGTCGCCGGGGCGTTGCTGCTGGCCGCTGGCTTCGCCTGGTTCGCCGCCTCCGCCGAGCAGGCCGCCGCGCCGGCGCCGCACGCCGACGGCATCGTCGTGCTGACGGGCGGCGCCGACCGGGTGGAGACGGCGTTGCGGCTGTTGCAGGCCGGCGGCGGCGACCGCCTGCTGGTGTCCGGCGTGGCGCATGGCGCCGGGCTGCACGATCTCGGCCGCCGCCTCGACTTCGACCCGGCATCGCTCGCCGCCCTGGTGACGATCGGCCACGCCGCCACCTCGACCTATGGCAACGCCGAGGAGACCGCCGCCTGGGTGCAGGTCAACGCCATCCGCTCGCTTATTGTCGTGACCGCCGGGTATCACATGCGGCGGGCGCTGCTGGAGCTGCGGCGGGCGATGCCGGCGGTGGCGCTGCATCCGTGGCCGGTGGAGGCGCCGGCCATGCACATGCCCGGGCGGATGCGGCTGCTGGGGTGGGAATATGCCAAGTACCTGGCTGCCTGGTGCGGCCTCTCACAGCCGTTTGACGCGCGCGAGCACCCTGTGGGTAAGTATGTGAATGAATGAGTGCCACGGTTGCCGATTGGGTGCAGCAGCAGTGCGCAACCCCCTCATCGGACGCTGTTCCAAGGCGCCGAAACCGTCGGGTGACCAACCAGTCACCAGATGGAATTCCTGGGCTGAACTCTCGCAAACCTTTGGAAAAACTGACTATTCCATATCATGAAGCCGGCAGGTGCGGGGGTGGCTGGATTCGCCCGACTCGATTGCCTCCCGCCTGCACCATTGCAAACGCGGAACTGTGGATGACTGGCATTCCGCTGGTCCACAGCAGCCTTGCATGAGCCTCCGCATGACCGCTGCCCGCTCGTCGCCGAGGCCTGTCCTGCTGGCCGTTCTGGGACTGTTCCTTGCGGCGCTGGCGGTGGATTTCGCCGTGTGGTCCTGGGCCACGGGGCGCATGGCCGACACCCTCGCGGACTGGGAGGCGGCAAGGCTGGAGGAGGGCGTGCGGATCACCCACGCCGACCCCGTCCGCACCGGCTGGCCATTCGCCGCCGAGCTGGTGCTGCCCCACACGGCCGCCACCGCCACCGCGCCGGCCGCGGCGGACACGCTGTCCTGGCAGGCGGACCAGGTGACGCTCACGCTGTCGCCATGGCGGCCCGGCACGCTGGCGATCACGGCGTCGCCAGCGCAGAGCGTCGCCCGCGGCAACGATCCGCCGATGAAGCTGACCGCCGGGCGACTCGAGCTGCTGGTGCCGTTGTCAGGCGCTGCGGCCACCGCCGATGGCCACGGCCTGCGCATCGACCTGCCGGACGGCCCGCTTGCAGTCACCCAGGCCGACGCCCGCTTCGATGCCACCCATCTGACGCTCACGCTGGCGGGCGTGACCTTGCCGATGCCAAACCTGCCGTTCGGCGGGTCGGTCGCCGCCGTCGCCCTCGACGGGTCCAGCAGCGTGCCGATGCTGCCGGCGCGCGACCTCCGCGCCACCGTGGCCGCGTGGCGCGACGCCGGTGGCCGCCTGCTGCTGGACCACGCCGCCATCCATTGGGGGCCGCTCGATGCCGAGGGGTCGGGCGTGCTGTCGCTGGACGCGGCGCTGCAGCCGGTGGCGCACGCCTCGCTGCACCTCACCGGCTATGCGGAGCTGATCGACGCGCTGACCCGGTCCGGGGCGATCACCCGCAACGACGCCCGGGTCGCCGCCACCCTGCTCGGGCTGCTGGCGCGCGCACCGGCGGGGGCCGCGCCGTTCGTCGACCTGCCGCTCACCCTGCAGGACGGGCTGCTCGCTATGGGCGCCATCCCGCTGGCGCGGGTGCCGCGACTGCTGATCCCGTGACTCGCCGGCCCGGTTCGGCCCTGGAAATCAGGCGCGCAAGGCTGATAGTATCCCATGATGGACAAGCCGTTTTGGGACGCCAAGCCGCTCGACAAGATGACCGATGCCGAATGGGAATCGCTGTGCGACGGCTGCGGCCGCTGCTGCCTGCACAAGCTGCGCGACGAGGACGAGGCGCTGTCGTTCACCAACGTTGCCTGCCACCTGCTCGATCTCGGCACCTGCGGCTGCGGCGACTACGCGCGCCGCCAGGACAAGGTGCCGGATTGCGTCAGCCTGACGCCCGCGCTCCTCGACGAGATCGACTGGCTGCCACCGTCCTGCGCCTACCGCCGGCTGTCGGAGGGGCGCGGGCTGGCCTGGTGGCACCCGCTGGTCTCCGGCGACCCGGCGAGCGTGCATGACGCCGGCGTCTCCGTACGCGGGCGCGCCGTCAGCGAGCGGGTCTCCGGCCCGTTGGAGGACCACGTGGTCGACTGGCCCGGTCGTTCGCCGCGGGTGCGCCGCCCTGGCCGCTAAGCCACCGTTGTCGTCCGAGGTGTGCGACCTGCCGCATGGCCCCGTCACCGTGCAGTGGCGCCGCAGCGCGCGCGCCCGCCGGGTCAGCCTGCGCATCGACGCGCGCACGGGCGTCGTCGTGGTGACGCTGCCGGCGCGCGCCGGCCGGGTGGCGGGGCGGGCGGCGGGCATGGCGCTGCTGACGGGGCACGCCGGCTGGGTGG
>CAXSFF010000503.1:0-3748 GCA_964236035.1 uncultured Acetobacteraceae bacterium | reverse complement strand
TCGCCGCCTTCTCGCCGATGTTGGCGCCGGGCGCCGTGCCCAGGCCGCCGACCAGGCCTGCGATCTCGTCGGACAGGATGTCGCCGAACAAGTTGGTGGCGACGATCACGTCGAATTGCCAGGGGTTCAGCACCAGCTGCATCGCGCAGGCGTCGACGATGCGGTCGTCGAACTCCACCCGGCCTTCGTACTCGCGCCCCACGTCGCGCGCGGCCTCCAGGAAGATGCCGGTCAACGCCTTCAGTACGTTGGCCTTGTGGATGATGGTCACCTTCTTGCGGCCGTGCTTGACCGCGTACTCGAAGGCGTAGCGGGCGATGCGCGCGGAGCCGTTGCGGGTGTTGACGCCGGAGGACAGCGCCACGGCGAACGGGTCGTCGCCGATCGGGATGTAGTGCTCGAAGGCGACGTACAGCCCCTCCAGGTTCTCGCGGATCAGGACGATGTCGATGTCCTCGTAGCGTCCGCCGCTGACCATGGTGCGGTTCGGGCGCAAGTTGGCGTACAGATGGAATTCCTCGCGCAGCCGCACGTTGACGGAGCGGAAGCCGCCGCCGACGGGAGTGGTGAGCGGACCCTTCAGCGCCAGCTTGGTGCGGCGGATGCTGTCCAGCAGCACGTCCGGCAGCGGGTTGCCGTGCGCCGCGATGCCGGCCATGCCGCCCTGCTGCACGTCCCAGGCGAACGGGCTGCCGAGCGCCTCCAGCACGCGCACCGTGGCGTCGGTGACTTCCGGCCCGATCCCGTCGCCGGGGATCAGCGTGGCTTCGATCTGCTCTGGCATGGTATTGGTCCCGTCCGGATACGCAATGGTCGCCGATTTCGATGCGCCGCGCAAACCTGTCCCGGCGGCCCTCCTGCGTTGGCGGGTTGGGGCGGGAGGGATCGAACCTCCGAATGGCGGAATCAAAATCCGCTGCCTTACCGCTTGGCGACGCCCCAGCGCCCGGCATGCATAAGGCGAGCGGGCCGTCGGCGTAAAGGGCCGTCTCGTGCCCGCCGGGTCAGCTTCGGCGGAGCGGCCCCGCGCTGCGCCACCACGCCGCCGGCAGGATCGCCGCCCGAGCTGCCGCCTCGATGTCGAACAGGCCATAGCACGTCGCCCCCGAGCCGCTCATCCGCGCCAGCCGGCAGCCGGGCAGCGCGCGCAACGCGGCCAGCACGTCGCCGACCGGCGGGCACAGCGCCAGCGCCGGCGGCTCCAGGTCGTTGCGGGTGCCGGCCAGGTCGCCCGCCATCGCCGCCACGCTGTCCCACCCGGGCGGCCAGCGCGCGGGCTCCGAGAAGCCGCCGGAGCGGGCGCGGAACACGTCGGCGGTGGCGACCGCGACCCCGGGGTTGACCAGCAGCAGCCCACCCGGCGGCAGGCTCGGCGCCGGCGCCAGGCGTTCGCCGATGCCCGACATGCACGCCGGCCGGCTGCCGAGGCACACGGACACGTCCGCGCCCAGCCCGGCGGCCAGGCGCAGCATCGCCGCCGGGTCCGGCCGCACCGCCCACAGCCGCGCCAGCACGCGCAGCGCCGCGGCCGCGTCCGCCGAGCCGCCGCCGATGCCGGATGCGACCGGCAGGTGCTTCTCCAGCCGCAGCGCCGCCCGGGGCGCGATGCCGGCCCAGTCCGCCAGCGCCCGCGCCGCCCGCAGCACCAGGTTGTCAGGCGCCGACGCCAGCGTCGATGCCAGCCTGGGCGCGAACGGGCCGCCCAGTTCGAGCGACAGGCCGTCGGCCGCCGTGGCGTGCAGGATGTCCGCCGCCGGGCCGAACACCACCAGGCTGTCCAGCAGGTGATAGCCGTCCGGCGCGCGCCCCGTGACGTGGAGGGTGAGGTTGACCTTGGCCGGCGCCGCCTCGGTGAGCCAGGCTGTCACGGGCTACTCCGGCCGGGTGGCGCCGCTGCCCTGCGCCGCCTTTGCCGCGGCGGGCGCCGCCACCCCGGCCAGCTTGGCTTGCAGGCTGGCCTCGTCCTGCGGCTCCGGGTTCAGCAGCAGCGCCCGGCGCCACTGCGTCTGCGCCTCCGCCGGGCGCCCCACCGCCATGTACGCGTCGCCCAGGTGCCCGTTCAACGTGCTGTCCTCCGGCAGCAGCTCCACCGCGTGCTCCAGCAGCCGGATGGCGCTGGCGTGGTCGCCTTGCAGCAGCAGCACGTAGCCGAGGCTGTCGACGATAGAGCCCTCGTTCGGCCGCAACTCCACCGCGCGCTCCAGCATCTGCCGGGCGCGCGGCAGGTTGCGGCCCTGCTCGGCCCAGGCGTAGCCGAGATAGTTCAGCACGAACGGCTGATTCGGCGACAGCTCCAGCGCGTGCAGGAAATCCGCCTCCGCCGCCGGCCAGCGGTGGACGCGGTCGTAGGCCATGCCGCGCTGGTAGTACAGCGCCCAGTTGCCGTCCCCGGCGCGGTCGAGGCGGTCGATGGCGCCCGTGTAGCTGTCGACGGCGTCGGCGTAGTGGTTCTCCCGGCTTTGCAGGCCGCCGAGCTGGGACCAGGGTTCCGGCCGGTCTGGATAGGCCTGCGCGAGTTGCTGCAAGATCAGCTGGGCGTCGGCGCTCCTGCCGGCACGCTCGGCGACCTGCGCCTGGCGCAGTCGCACCACGGCGACCAGCGGGTCGCTCGGCGGGGTCGGCGCCAGGGTGTCGGCGGCAGCCTGCAACTGTCCGCTGGCCAGCTGGATGTCGGATGCCAGCAGCCGGGCTGGGGTGAACCCGGGGCGCATGTCGATCGCCAGTTGCAGCAGCATCAACGAGAAATCGGTGGCGTCCTGCCGCTGCAACGCCGCCGCCAGCGCCAGGTAGGCCTCCGCCAGGCCATCCGCGGCGCTCGTGACCTGCGGCCTGGCGGCGACCTGCAACAGCGCCGGCTCCGCGATCGACAGGTCGGGGCTGCCGTCCACCATGGCGCGGATGGTGGCGCGGGCCTGGTCCTCGTGGCCGGAGCGGCCCTCCCAGCTCGCCACCACGGTGCCGAGGCGCAGGTTGGGGGTGCCGTATTCGACGACCGCCATGCCGTACAGCCGGGCCGCCTCGGCGCTGCGCCCGGCCAGGTCGTCGATCATGGCGGAGTGCAGCGCGAACACGCCGCGGTAGCGGGCCGCCCCGACGAACGGCCGCAAGGTGTCGAGCGCCTGGTCGGTGTTCCCCGCGCCCTGCTGCGCCCAGGCCAGCAGCAGCGGCCGCAGCACCTGCGTCAGGCCTTGCGCCGGCAGGCTGGCGAAGCGCGCCTGCGCCTCGCGCCAATGGCCGGCGCGGGCGTCCTGGTCGGCCAGCACCAAGATGGCACTTGGGTTGGATGGTAGCTTGCGGGCCAACTGCGCCGCCTCGGGCCGCCCGGCCATGATCGCCGCCAGGAACGCCTGCTGTTGCAGCTCGGCGTTGCCCGGGTCGGCGGCCAGCGCCGTCAGCAGGCCATCCGCCGCCGCCGGCAGGTTGGTGTCGCGCTGGGCATGCCGCCCGGTCAGGTAGGCGCCCGACGCCCCCACCATTGGCCGGGCGAACGGGCTGGATGCGGCGTCGTCGGGGTCCGCCGCGGCGCAGGCGGACAGCAGGCTCAGGGCGAGCAGGACGGGACGGATGGCGCGGGGGCGGTAGGGCATGTACGCTACCCTACCAGCGGCGGCGGCCTCCTGAACAGGCTTGGATGGCCGCCTACATGCCGCCCGGGTAGTTCGGCCCGCCGCCGCCCTCCGGGGTGGCCCAGTCGATGTTCTGGGTCGGGTCCTTGATGTCGCAGGTCTTGCAGTGGACGCAGTTCTGC
>CAXSFF010000502.1:0-3749 GCA_964236035.1 uncultured Acetobacteraceae bacterium | reverse complement strand
TGTTCACGCCCACGACCTTGCCGTCCTGGGTGAACAGCGGGCCGCCGGAGTTGCCCTGGTTGATCGGCGCGTCGACCTGGATGAACTGGTCGTACGGGCCGGAGCCGATGTCGCGGCCGCGCGCCGAGACGATGCCGGCGGTGACGCTGCCGCCAAGGCCGAACGGGTTGCCCATCGCCACCACCCACTGGCCTGGGCGCACGTCGTTCGACTCGCCGAGGCTGATGAACGGCAGCGCGTGGCCGGCGCTGATGCGCAGCACGGCGAGGTCCGAGCGCGGGTCGCGGCCGACGACTTTGGCCGGCAACTGGGTGCCGTCATCAAGCGTCACCGAGACCGACTGCGCATCCTTCACGACGTGGTTGTTGGTCACGATGGTGCCGCCGGCGTCGACGATGAAACCCGATCCGCGCGCTTCGACCGCATGGCGCTGCTGCTGACCCGGCATGCCCGGCAGCATCGGGCTGCCGCCCTCGCCCTCGTCGTCGGCGACCTGCTGCGGGTTCAGCTTGACGGTGATCGACACCACGGCGGGGCGGACCTGGGTGACCAGGTCGGAGAAGTCGGGGATGAGGTGGGGAGTCGCGGCCGGCGTGATCGCGCCGGACGGTGCGGTGACGGCCTGGGTGGTGGAGGGCGCCGGGTCGGCGAGGCCGGCATGCCCGGCGGCGAACCCGCCCAGCGCCGTGCCCGCCAGCAACAGGGCGGCCAGGCTCCGGCGCAGACCCCTGCCGCGGGGCTTGCCGTTGGCAGCTGGATCGTGGGCAGAGGCATTATGGCGCATGATGGGTTAACCCTGGGGCGGTAAGGTGAAGCTGCATTGGCAAGCCATATTATGGATGCCGCAGATGGACGTTGCCCGCACCGAGGAGTGAAACCCTGGCCATGTGCTGGCCTTTGACCGATTTACTGGGCGTTCGCCCATGAAATTCCGACTCTGGTCCACAGCCGGAGGCTGCTGGTTCAAGATGACGGGATAACGAAGACCGACGGCGGGCCGATTTCTTGCCCCAGAAGAACTCGACGCCCTTCCACGAAAACGTGGACGACCCGGTGACGAGGCCCTCAACGCAGCCTTCAGCCGCTCTGAGCTGTAGCTTTGGGCTGTAATACGGGAAAAGCGTTCAGCGGCCAGCCGATACGTCCGCACGCCCTGCCGAAATGGCGTCAGACAAGGTGTCGGCTTCTCACACGTGCGCCGACCCATCCTGCTCCGAACACGGGGCGAACAGTTCCTCGACGCCGACGCGGCGGTTGGTCAGCCCTTGCTCCTCCGCATAGCGGAGCACGGCGGACAGGGCAGGCCGGTTGCGTTCGACGCCGTAGGGCCAGTAGTCGGCGCCCATCTCCCGGACGGTCTCCTCGTACTCGGCCACGAGCCACGGCAAGGTCACTGCCAACGCACCGATCTCGCCGAGCCTGCCTATGCTCGCCGCCTTGGCTTGCGAGAACGCCTTGAACAGGGAGGTCGCGAGCCATGGGTGGCGTTCCACCAGGGACCGGCGAACGACCACGACGTGCATGATCGGGAACAGCCCCGTCTGGCGGAAGTAGTCGCGCTCCGCCGTCCGGTAGTCGGGGAACAGCCGGGCGACCACCGGCGACCGGCCGAAGCACGAGGGCACCCGCGCCGTGATGACGGCATCCAGCCCGCCCGAGACGAGCAGGTCGCTCAGCCGCTGATCGGCCCCGATCGGCTGCACGTCGAACCCGGCCGGCAGTGCCAGGGGTATCTTCTCCACCCGGCCCGGGTGCTCCAGCCCGCCGGTCCGCCACCTGATGTCCTGCGAGCGCACGCCGTAGACGTCGCTGAGCAGGCCGCGCGCCCACACGGCGGCGGTCATCTGGTACTCCGGCACCCCCACCGTCTTGCCCCGCAGGTCGGCGGGCTGCGCGATCCCGCTCCCCGTGTTCAGGTAGATGGCCGAGTGCCGGAACACCCGCGACGGGAACACGGGGATGGCGACGTAGGGGAACCCCCCGCGCGACGTCGCCAGGATGTAGGACGAAAACGACATCTCGCTCACGTCGAACTCGTGCCGCGACGTGGTCCGCAGGAACAGCTCCTCGGCGTGTAGCGGGATGACCGTGGCCCGGCATCCCTCGACCTCCACCTGCCCCGAGGCGAGGGCCGCCACCCGGTCATAGGCCTCGCAGGCGATCGTGAGGGCCAGCCTGTCCGTCATGGCAGCAATTCTTGGGCCTGGGTTACGGTATCCGCGGAAGCCGGTTCGACGTCCCCGGACTGTCCCCAGGACTGCCCAAGGTAGCGCGGGATGCTCCCGACCAGGGCCGCGGCGCAGAGCGCGGCTGCACAGGCCACCAGGAAGAAGTACAACGGCGAGAGCACGCCGAACTGCCGGACGGACCAGGCCAGCACGAGCGGCCCCGGCCCGGACAGGATGGCCGACCCGAAATTATAGGGTATGGCGTACCCCGTCTGCCGCACGGCGGTCGGGAACAGGGAAGCGATCAGGCCCGGCACAAGGGCGATCACGCAGCCGCACGCGATCCCGACCGGCAGGAACGACCAGAACAGCTCCGCGGCCTCCGTCTGGCCGGCCTCGAGCCGCGAGAAGAACCAAGTTGCGATCGACCCTGCGGCCAGGGTGCCCACGGCAATCGTCCGCGCTGGGCCGAACCGGTCCGCGCACATTCCCCACAGCGGCATGGACAGCGCCAGCCCCAGCACGCCGACGGCACTGGCGGAGAACACGGCGGCAGGGGCCACGTGGAACTGCGTGATCAGGTAGGTGGACATGTATTGGAGGAAGACGGAACTCGTGACCGACTGCACGGAGAAGACGAGCAGGCCGAACAGGCAGGCCGTCCGATGGCGGCGCAACACGGTCCCAAGCGGCAGCCGGACCGCCGCCCGCGTCGCGCGCAGCTGCGCGAACAGCGGCGTCTCGGCGAGTTGGCGGCGCAGGTAGGCGGCCATCAGCCCGAAGACGCCGCCGACGATGAACGGCAGCCGCCACGCGAGCGAGGGAGCGTCCGGGAACGCGTTGCCGATGACGGCGGCGATGGCAGCCGAGCCGCTGCCGAGCAGCAGCCCGCAATGGACGACGCAGTGCAAGGTTCCGCTGGCGAGGAACAGCCGGCCGGGCCTGGCATGTTCCGTCACGAACACGGCAGCGCTCGGCAGCTCGCCGCCGACGGCGCAGCCCTGCAGGATACGCAGCGCGAGCAGCAGCAAGGGTGCGCCGATGCCGATCTGCCCGTAGGTCGGCAGCAATCCCATCAGCAACGTGGGCACCGACATCAGGAAGATCGTGAGGATGAACAGCCGCTTGCGCCCGACCCGGTCGGCGAAATGCGCGATGACCAGCCCAGCCACCGGCCGGACGAAGTAGCCGATCGCGTAGATGCTGAACACCTGCACCAGCCGCAGCCAAGGCGATGAATCGGGCGGGAACATGGCACTTCCGAGTGCCGCCGCCACGAACACGAACACGACGAAATCGTAGTACTCGAGCATCGCACCCAACGACGCCAGCCCGAGGTTCTTCGCCTCCTCCCGGGTGATCCGGCTCATTCCCTTGCCATCCCTTCCAGTGTCACGCCGCGAGTGGACCGAGTCATCCTGACCGCAGATGGAGCCACCCCAGGCAGCGGTTCGCGTCGGCTTGCTGGGCTTGCGCCCGAGCATCCAGGCGGCGACATGCCCGTCCTCCTCCACACGGGACACAAGTGGATCGTAGCCGTCAAGATACTGGATCAGGTGCATCCCTGCGTCTTCGTCCGCG
>CAXSFF010000501.1:0-3756 GCA_964236035.1 uncultured Acetobacteraceae bacterium | reverse complement strand
CGCCCTGGCGCAGGACCTGGAGCCGCACGCCGACCTGCAAGCCACCAGCGCGACCCGGATGGCCCTGGCGCGGGTGCTGCTGCGCCGGGTAGTGGGGCCTTGGGCCGGGCTGGCGCAGGCGAGGGCGGCATGACCCCGATCCGGCTGACCGTGAACGGCGAGGCCATAGAGGCGGCGGTGCTGCCGCGCACCCACCTGGCCGACTTCCTGCGGGACGGGCTGGGGCTGACCGGCACCCATCTCGGCTGCGAGCATGGCGTGTGCGGCGCCTGCACCGTGCGGCTGGACGGCGTCATCGTCCGCGGCTGCCTGGTGCTGGCGGTGCAGGCGGACGGCGGCGTCGTGGAGACGATCGAGGGCCTGTCCGACACGGGCGAGATCGCCGACCTGCAGGACGCCTTCGCCGAGCGCAACGCGCTGCAATGCGGCTACTGCACCCCGGCGATGCTGCTGACCGCGCAGGACCTGCTGCTGCACGCGGCCGGCGTGCCCGACCGCGCCGCCATCCGCGAGCATCTGTCGGGCAACTACTGCCGCTGCACCGGCTACCAGGCGATCGTCGACGCGGTGGAGCTGGTCGCCCGCAACCGTGCCGCGTCCCAACTGCCGGAGGACCATCATGGGTGAACACAGCGAGACGCTGCGGATGCTGCGTCGCATGGATAGCAAACTGGACCGCATTGTCGCTGAACTCGCCTACATCGAGCCGCGCTTGACCGCGCTGGAGCGGCAGGCGGGCGCAGTGTGGGTCAATCTCGCCGGGCAGTCCGGCCGCCTCGACCGGATCGAGCTTCGCCTTGATGGCATTGAACGGCGACTGAATGTCGTCACCGCCGAATGAGGTAAGCCCCATGGACATGCCCATCAGCTACATCGGCCGCGCCATCCCGCGCCCCAACCTTGGCCGCCTGACCCAGGGGCGGGCGCAGTTCGGCAGCGACATCACGCTGCCGCGCATGGCGCATGCCGCCTTCCTGCGCTCGCCGTACGCCCACGCCGACATCCTGGCGATCGACACGGCCGCCGCCCGCGCCATGCCCGGCGTGCTGGCGGTGCTGACCAGCGCCGACATGGCCAAGCTGTGCACGCCCTGGGTCGGCACCCTGACCCATCTCAAGGGCCTGAAATCCGCGCCGCAGTATCCATTGGCCAAGGATCGCGTGCGCTGGCAGGGCGAGCCGGTCGTGCTGGTGGTGGCCGCCACCCGCGCGCAGGCGGAGGACGCCGCCGAGCAGGTCCTGGTCTCCTACGACCCGCTGCCGGCGGTGGTCGACATGCACGCCGCCCTCGACCCGGCGACGCCCGTCATCCACCCCGAACTCGGCGACAACCTGGCGTTCGAGCGCCGGCTCGAGGCGGGCGCCGTCGACGCAGCGTTGGCCGAGGCAGACGCCGTGGTCGAGGCCACCTTCGACTTCGGCCGCCACACTGGCGTCACCCTGGAGGCGCGCGCCTTCGTGGCCGACTGGAACCCCGGCGAGGCGCGGCTGACCGTCCACATGGGCACCCAGGTGCCGCACATGATGCAGAACCTGCTGGCGCTGCACCTGGGGCTGGAGGAGCACCAGGTCCGGGTGGTGTGCAAGGATGTCGGCGGCTCGTTCGGCGTCAAGATCCACATCTATCCCGACGACATGGCGACCGCCGCCGCCAGCCGGCTGCTGAACCGCCCGGTGAAGTTCGTCGCCGACCGGCTCGAAAGCTTCAACGCCGACATCCACGCCCGCGACCACCGGGTGCACGCCCGCATCGCCGTGAAGGACGACGGCCTGATCACCGCCTTCACCATCGACGACCTGACGGGGATCGGGCCGTACTCCGCCTATCCGCGCACCTCGGCGATCGAGGCGAACCAGGTGGTGAACCTGGTCGGCGGGCCGTACGCCTGCATGAACTACCGTGCGCTCAGCCGGGTGGTGTTCCAGAACAAGACCATGATGTCGCAGTACCGCGCCGTCGGCCACCCGATCGCCACCTCCGTCACCGAGGGGCTGATCGACCTGGCCGCCCGCCGCATCGGCATGGACTCCGTGGCAATCCGCCGCCGCAACCTGCTGCCCGACGACGGCTACCCGTGCCAGTCCGCCACGGGGCTGCGGTTCGAGGCGCTGTCGCACCACGCCTGCCTCGACAAGCTGCTGGCCATGATGGACTACCCCGGCCTGCGCGCCGAGCAGGCCGAGTGCTGCGCGCGCGGCGTGCATCGCGGCATCGGCCTGGCCAGCTTCATCGAGATCACCAACCCGGGGCCGGGCTTCTACGGCGTCGGCGGCGCCCGCATCTCCGCCCAGGACGGCGCCACCATCCGCATGGACGCCGCCGGCAGCTTCATCGTGCAATCCAGCCTGACCGAGCAGGGGCAGGGCACGGGCGCGATCCTGGCGCAGGTCATAGCCGACGCGCTCGGCGTGCCGATCGGGCGGGTGCGGGTGCAGCTCGGCGACACCGACGTGACGCCGTACGGCGGCGGCACCTGGGCGTCACGCGGCGCCGGCATCGGCGGCGAGGCGGCGTGGCAGGCCGGCCGTGCCTTGCGTGACAACCTGCTGGGCCTCGCCGCCAGCCTGCTGCAAGCCGACCCAGCGGCGCTCGACATCGTCCACGGCAGCGTGGTGGACGCCGCCACCGGCGCTGAGCGGATCACGCTCGCCGAACTCGGCCGCGTCGCGTACTTCCGTCCGGACACGCTGCCGCCCGGGGTGCAGGCGGAGCTGATCGCCACCCGCCACTACGTGCCCCGCGACTACCCGTTCGCCTTCACCAACGGCATCCAGGCGTCATACCTGGAGGTCGACGTCGAGACGGGGTTCATCACGCTGCTGAAGCATTGGGTGGTGGAGGATTGCGGCACCATCCTCAACCCCATGCTGGTGGATGAGCAGGTGCGCGGCGGGGTGGTGCAGGGGCTGGGCGCTGCGCTGTTCGAGCACTGCCAGTACGACGACCAGGGCCAGATGATCAACGCCACCATGGCCGACTACCTGGTGCCGATGGCGGGCGAGATGCCGGATATCGAGGTCGCCCACGTCAGCTCGCCGACCCTGGAGTCCGCGATCGGCGCCAAGGGCGCGGGGGAGGCAGGCACCGCCGGTGCGTCGGCCTGCGTGGCGAACGCCGTCAACGACGCGCTGGCGCCGCTGGGCGTCGTGCTGACCGCGATCCCGCTGACGCCCGAGAGCATCCTGCGGGCGTTGCGCCAGGTTTGAGCATTCTTGCGGAGAGGTCGCCGTTCTGCTTATCGTGTGAACAACGCTGCCAATAATAGTTCAGGGATTTGGGAATGGCCGGATCGATCGTCTCGCGGCGGATGTTGCTGGGCACGGCCGCCGGGCTGGCGATGCCGGCGGTGCTGCGCGCGCAGGACAGCACGATCAAGGTTGGTTTCATCACTTCCCTGACGGGGCCGTACGCCACGGAGGCCGCGGACCAAGTGCGTTGCGCCCAGATCGCGGTGGCGCAGTTCAACGAGGCCGGCGGCCTGGACGGGCGCAAAGCCGAACTGGTGGTGCGCGACGACAAGCTTGACCCGGGCGAGGCGGCGACGCGCACGCTGGAGCTGATCGAGCAGAACCATGTCGATTACCTCGTGGGCAGCATCTCCGCGTCCGTGCAGCTGGCGGTCAACAACATCGCCAAGCAGCGCAAGGTCCTGTTCAGCTCGATCAGCCAGTCCGACCAGATCGACGCGCTGCCGGACTGGAGCCGCTACACCTTCCACGAGGCGCTGACGCCGCACCAGACCACGGCGGCGGTGGG
>CAXSFF010000500.1:0-3764 GCA_964236035.1 uncultured Acetobacteraceae bacterium | reverse complement strand
GGCGGCACCAACATCTTCCGCGGCCACTGCAACGTGCAGGGCGCCACCGCCATGGGCGTCGACGTGACCACGCTGCCGGCCTACATGGGGCTGGACGAGGGGGCGTGGCGGCACTTCTGCCGTGCTTGGGGCGTCGAATACGAATGGATGCTGTCGCGCTTCGCCTCCAAGAAGCTGATGGAGACCAAGGGCATCCCCACCACGCGCTGGTTCGAGGGCGTGACCCTGCCCAAGGACCAGCTCGACCAGCCGGACAACATCAAGGCGATGGTCGTGTTCGGCCACGCGGCCAACACGGTGACCCGGCAGCCCGCCATGCGGGAGGGCATCGACAAGCTGGAACTCCTGGTCGTGGTGGACCCGCACCCCACCAGCTTCGCCGTCTCCGGCAACCGCAAGAACGGCACCTACCTGTTGCCGGCCTGCACGGCCTTCGAGAGCACGGGCACCCTGACCTCGTCCAACCGTTCGATGCAGTGGCGCGAGCAGGTGGTCAAGCCGATCTTCGAGTCGAAGCAGGACCTGGAGATCATGTACCTGCTGGCCAAGAAGTTCGGCTTCGCGGAGCAGCTCTGCAAGAACATCGACGTGAAGGACAACATCCCCGTCACCGAGGACGTGCTGCGGGAGATCAACCGCAGCTGCGCCGCCACCGGCTACTCCGGCCAGTCGCCGGAGCGCATCAAGATGCACATGCTGCACCAGGCGGACTTCGACCCGACTACCCTCACCGCCGCCGACGGGCCGCTCAAGGGCGAGTACTACGGCCTGCCGTGGCCGTGCTGGGGCACGCCGGACCTCAAGCACCCCGGGTCGTTGTTCCTGTACAACACCAACGTCCCCGTCATGCGCGGCGGCAGCGGCTTCCGTGCGCGCTGGGGCGTCGAGTACAAGGGCGCTACCTTGCTGGCCGAGGACTCCTGGCCAGTCGGCTCCGAGATCATGGGCGGCTACCCGGAGTTCACCATGGCCGTGCTGAAGAAGCTCGGCTGGGACCGCGAGCTGACCGACGACGAGATGGTGGTGATCCGCAAGATCGGCGACGACATGCCCGGCGGCCCCAACCTCGGCCTGGTGAGCTGGCAGACCGACCTGTCCGGCGGCATCCAGCGGGTGGCGCTCAAGCATGGTTGCGCCCCGTTCGGCAATGGCAAGGCGCGGGCGGTCGCGTGGAACCTGGTCGACCCCGTGCCCGTGCATCGCGAGCCGATCTACACGCCGCGGCGGGACCTCGTCGCGCAGTATCCGGCCCTGAACGACCGCCGCGACTTCCGGGTGCCGCAGCTTGCCCGCAGCATCCAGGCGGTCGATCACGCGAACAACTTCCCGATGATCCTGACCTCGGGGCGCATCGTCGAATACGAGGGCGGCGGCGACGAGACCCGGTCCAACAGGTGGTTGGCCGAGATCGTCCAGGAGGCCTATGCCGAGCTCAACATCCTGGACGCCAAGAAGCTCGGCGTGGTCGACAAGGGCATGGTATGGCTCTACGGCGCGGAGAACGACAGCAAGGCCCTGTTGCGCGCCCACGTCAGCGAGCGGACCGGCCCGGGCGTGGTGTTCGTGCCGTTCCATTTCGGCGGCATCATCGCCGGCGACAGCCAGCGGGCGAAATACCCGCCAGGCACCGACCCGATGGTGCTCGGCGAGGCGGTGAACCAGCTCACCACCTACGGCTACGACCCGGTGACGAACATGCAGGAAACCAAGGTGACGCTGTGCCGCGTCGAAGCGGCATAAAGGAGTAGAGTGCCATGGCTGCTCGAATGAAGTTCCTGTGCGACGCCGAGCGTTGCATCGACTGCAACGCCTGCGTGACCGCCTGCAAGAACGAGCATGAGGTTCCCTGGGGCATCAATCGCCGCCGGGTCGTCACCATCAACGACGGTTCGCCCGGCGAGCTATCGGTCTCGATGGCCTGCATGCACTGCACCGACGCGCCTTGCGCCAAGGTGTGCCCGACCAACTGCTTCCTCCAGACGGAGGACGGCATCGTGTTGCAGAACAAGGATCTGTGCATCGGCTGCGGCTACTGCTTCTATGCCTGCCCGTTCGGCGCGCCGCAGTTCCCGCAGGTCGGCGACTTTGGCACCCGCGGCAAGATGGACAAGTGCACCTACTGCGCTGGCGGCCCCGACGTCAGCAAGGCGAACACGCCGGAGCAGTATGCCCAGTATGGCACCAACCGCCTGATCGACGGCAAGCTGCCGCTGTGCGCGGAGA
Source organism: uncultured Acetobacteraceae bacterium (assembly GCA_964236035.1). Taxonomy (GTDB): domain Bacteria; phylum Pseudomonadota; class Alphaproteobacteria; order Acetobacterales; family Acetobacteraceae; genus CAXSFF01. The sequence continues at coordinate 1,541 of CAXSFF010000500.1, read as the reverse complement.
TGTGCTCCACGCACTCGTTGCTGGCGGGGGATGGCGCGGTGATTGGTGAGATTTACAAGGAGCGGGTGTTGAAGCGAGGCTACGGCTCCGGTGCCTGGGGCTGGTCGACCGCTTACCGGGACCACCCGCAGGTGGGCGCCTGATGCGCGGCCTGTTGCTGGCGCTGACGACGCTCGTGGCTCTCGCCGGCACGCCGGCCTGGGCCACGCCGGAGCCGAACAACCAGCCGACGCACAGCGACGCGGAGCTGCTGGGGAAGCTGAACGAGACGGCGATGCCCCCTGGCACCATCAGCGGCTTCGTCCACATCCAGGACCCGAAGGCGGCGGTGCTGGTCCAGCCGAATGGCCGCGTGTTCGAGTATTTCCATGCCGGGACGCAGCGCTGGATCGACGGCGGCATGGTCGTCGTGGCCGTGCTCGCGATGGCAGCGCTGTACCTGTTCGCCGGCACGATGAAGTACACGCCCGACAGGCGCGGCCGGACCATGCAGCGCTTCACCGTGTTCGAGCGGTTCGTTCATTGGCTGACGGCGGCGACTTTCGTCCTGCTCGGGCTGACCGGGTTGAACCTCGTTCTTGGCCGTGTGCTGCTAGAGCCGTTGATCGGCGATGCGGCGTTCTACCAGCTTACCCTGTACGGCAAGCTGGCGCACAACTTCTTCGGGTTCCCGTTCATCGTCGGCTTGGTGTTGATGTCGGCGCAGTGGCTGCATGAGAACCTGCCGCGCGCCGTCGACATCGCCTGGTTCAAGGAGCTTGGCGGCATGTTCGGGGGAGCGCACCCGCCGGCATGGAAGTTCAACGCCGGGCAGAAGATGATCTACTGGTTGGCAGTATTCGGCGGCGGCCTGATCTGCGTGACGGGCGTTGGCTTGATCTTCCCGTTCTACGTCACCGGCATCCTTGGCATGCAGCTGATGCAAGTGCTGCACTCGACCATGGCAGGCGTGATGATCGCCGTGGTCATCGGCCACATCTATCTCGGCAGCGTCGGGGTGCGCGGTTCGTTCGAGGCGATGGCGCGCGGCAGGGTCGATGTGAACTGGGCCCAAACCCACCATCCGCTTTGGGTGCGTCAGGAGATCGAACGGCAGCACGTCGATCCGGACGTGGCGACCGGCGGGCTGCACCCGGCAGAATAGGCCGGGTGTGCCGCAAGTGGGAGGATCAAGGGCGAGCCGACTTCGCCGAGAATGCGGTTTGGGCATTCTCCTGGAACACTCGTGTCAACATCAGGTTAGCGGCCCCCGCAAGCACGACAGCGACGACGACAGACGTTAGGAAAACCTTCATACGCGCTGTTTAACCATCCCAATTCTGTGGCTGTGGAAGTTGCCGGCGAGCTGCGTCAGTGGGGTTTGCTGCCGCCTTGGCTGGGGTCGCCCTCAACTTGGGGATCGCCTTTCGCTCCCGTCGGCGACTTGGGGCTGGTCAGGATTTGGGCCGCTGCGGCTGGGCCGGTGACCTTGCTCGAATGTCTGCCGTTATTGCGGTTGAGGTTGCCTTGTTCGCCTATCCCGTTGTTAGCCGCGCCGGTGT
>CAXSFF010000499.1:0-3773 GCA_964236035.1 uncultured Acetobacteraceae bacterium | reverse complement strand
CGGCTTCAGGTGGTCGAGGCGGTCGGTCAGAAGCTGATGTGCGTCTTGAAGCCGAAGATCGCGGCGTCCGGGATGTTGGAGACGCCGTTCGGCCGGAAGTAGTACTGGAACTCCGGCTGGAAGCTCACGCCGCGATAGACGTGGATGTCGTAGTTGAGCTCGATGATCTCCTGATGGGTCTGGATGCCGCCCGTGCTGCTGGCGACCACGGGAAGACCGAACGCCCTGTCCAGCGCCTGCTGCTTGCCGAGCGCGCCGCTGATGTTGGCGTAGTTGAACAGGAAGCCGATGGTGTCGAGCGGCCGGGACTTCCAGAAGTTGCGATACAGAGCGCCGAGGAAGAACTGGTTGGTGTAGTTCGACAGCGATGGGTCGGTATGGACGTAGCCGGCCAGCAGCACCAGGCCATCGGTGGCGCCCGGCCCGTTGCGCAGCACCATCTGGTCGGCAAGCGCCCAGTATCCCGTCTTGTTGCCGGTCCCGTTGCTGCCGGCGCCGGCCAGCACGGTGCTCGCCGTGGTCAGGTACTTGTTGTAGGTCGAGGTGTCGTAGCCGAAGCCGAGCTTGTAGTGGCCGGGCATCGCCTGCGGCCCGATCGTCGGCTCATAGGCGGCCTCGACCGGGATCATCACGCCGCTGTCGCGCGAGCCGTCGAAGTGGAAGCCGGAGCGGAACTGCGGGTAGGTGTAGAGGTTCTGGTTGACCTCGTAGAGGCCGATCTGGATATAGGTGTCAGCGGTTGGACGCCCGCGCACGCGCCCGAAGAACACGGCGTCCGGGTAGGAGCTGAAGCCCACGTCCGACTCCGGCAGCGCCTTGGGATTGCCGCACAGCGAGTTGTTCATGAAGTTGCAGTAGAGCGGCGAGGCGGAGAAGTCGTTGAGTTCCGGCGCCCGCCCGGCCGCGATGTCGAGGCGGCCCTCGAATAGGGACTCCTCGGCGTAGGCGTAGACGAGGTGGACGGCGACGTCGCCGCCGGCGCCATAGATTTCCTGCACCTGGTTCAGGGTGTCGCCGAAGTTGGAACCGACGTTGCTGCCCTGGCGGTTGACGATGACCACGTGGGTGGTGAGGCCTGGGATGTTTGCCAGCTTGTTCCAGTCGATGTCAGCCTCGAAACCGACCTGCCCGGCATAGCTAGAGCTCTGCCGGGTGCCGCCGGTGACGTTGCCGGCGACCTCGGCGATGTAGTCCAGCTGGAGGCTGATGCCGACGCGCGACAGCTTGTCGCGGACGCCGCCGAAATCCGGCAGCAGGTGCTCGGGCCCCGGCGGCGGCGGCGCGTTCGGCGGCGACAGCGCCTCGCTGGGGCCGATGCTGATGGACGGGTTCGCCGGCTGCGCCTGGGCGGACGGCACGGCATAGGCCAGTGCGGCGCCCAGCGCGGTTCCCAGCACAGCTCGTCCAAGATGGTTCGAAACCCATGTTGCTGCCGATTTCGGGATTGAGCGTCCCATATGATGTAGCCTCCCTTGCTCCGCTGCCCGGACTTGTTTCAATGACCTTCAGTTCTGGGCAGCACCAGCCGCCACCATCACACAGACGTCCGGATTAATCTTCGTCTGTGTCGCAGGGGGCGTGACTGTTGCACGCAAGCTGTGGCTTTTTGACCGCACTGTCACCATAGGAGTCACCTAACTGATACTATATTGATCCACCGGCCGTTCCGGCCTGCGAGCATTATGAGAACCGTCCATAATATGAGCGGCGGCTGTCGGGAAGCCGGGTCACGCCATCGCACGCCAAGCCAAGACGATGCAAAATAGTATCAATGCTGCACTGCTAAAGCGGTGGACCGGTCCGGCGCCAGGCCCTAGTATTGCCCTAATAGCGTGCAGCTGCGGTCGCGGGATGCTTGGACCGCAGCAAAAAGGGAGCCGTCATGCGTCATTACGGCGAAACACGCCGCCTGCCTGGATCGATGGTACCATAGCATGGGCATGCATGACCGCACGCTCTGCAACGGGTATGCCGCGCTGGAGGTGGTCGACGTCGCCACCACAGATTCGTTCAAGGTATGGTCGCACGGCTACCCGTACCGGACGGTGCGTTGGCACTTTCATCCCGAGTATGAGTTGCATCTGGTCACGGCGACGACGGGACGCTGCTTCGTAGGCGACCATATCGGCAACTTCGCGCCCGGCAACCTGGTGCTGACGGGCCCGAACCTGCCCCATAACTGGATCAGCGACCTGCCGCCGGCAACAAGCGTCGCGCAGCGCTGCCTGGTGCTGCAGTTCACCGCCGAGATGGCGGCACGGATATCGGAGCTGTTTCCCGAGATGCGCTTCCTGCCGACGTTGCTGGCCGACGCGCGGCGCGGGCTATGCTTCACCGCCGCCACCGGCGCCGCCGCCGCGCCGATCCTGCAGGAGCTGCTGAGCGCCGCCGGATCGCGCCGGATCGAGCTGTTCTTCGCGCTGCTCGGCAGGCTTGTCGAGGACAAGGACCGGCACATGCTGGCGAGCGTCGGCTACCAAGCACGGCCGGACGAGTACATGGACCGGCCGTTGAACCATGCCCTGGCGCACATCACCCGCAACCTGGCCAACGACCTGCGCGAAAGCGACCTTTCGGCGCTGTGCGGCTACAGCGCCAGCGCCTTTAGCCGCGCGTTCCAGCGCCATACCGGCTTGACCTTCGTGGTCTACGTCAACAGCCTGCGCATCAATCGCGCCTGCGAGCGGCTCGCTGGCAGCCGCGACCGCGTGACCGACATTTGCTACGAGGTCGGCTTCAAGAACCTGTCCAACTTCAACCGGCAGTTCCTGGCGCAGAAGGCGATGTCGCCGACGGCGTACCGAAGCCACCATGCGCTGCAGGCATTCGGCCGGACCAGGCTGCGCGGCCGGGCTGGCGACGCCCAGCGGGAAACCGCGGTGTGAGCGGCCATCACATGAATTCGGGAGCATAGGACTTGGCTCGTTTGAACGATCGAATGACCGCCATCGTGTGTCACGGCCCGGAGGATTACCGGGTCGAACAGATCCCCCGCCCGGTGCCCAAGGTCCGCGAGATGGTGATCCGCATCGCGGCCTGCGGCATCTGCGCCAGCGATTGCAAGTGCTGGGGCGGCGCCAAGATGTTCTGGGGCGGCCCAGACGCGCCCGCCTACGTGAAGCCGCCGGTGGTGCCGGGGCACGAGTTCTTCGGCTACGTCGAGGATCTCGGCGAACAGGCGGCCGAGCATTTCGGCGTGCGGCCCGGCGACACCGTGGTGGCCGAACAGATCGTCCCGTGCGACCGCTGCCGCTATTGTCGCTCCGGCCAGTACTGGATGTGCGAGGTGCACAACATCTTCGGCTTCCAGCGCGAGGTCGCCGACGGCGGCATGTCCGAATACATGCTGATCCCGCCAACTGCCCGCGTGCACGTGATCCCGAAATCCATGCGCCTGGAGGACGCGGCGATCATCGAGCCGTTGTCCTGCGCGATCCATACCGTGCAACGCGGCGACGTGCAGCTGGACGATGTGGTGGTGATCGCCGGCGCCGGGCCAATCGGGCTGATGATGGTCCAGGTCGCCAGGCTGAAGACCCCGCGCAAGCTGGTGGTGATCGACATGGTGCCGGAGCGTCTGGCGCTGGCCCGGACGTTCGGTGCCGACGTGGTGATCAACCCGAAGGAGCAGGACGCGCTGGCGGTGGTGAAGTCGCTGACCGACGGCTATGGCTGCGACGTCTACATCGAGGCCACGGGGTCGCCCAGCGGCGTCATCCAAGGGATGTCGCTGATCCGCAAGCTTGGGCGGTTCGTGGAGTTCTCGGTGTTCG
>CAXSFF010000498.1:0-3775 GCA_964236035.1 uncultured Acetobacteraceae bacterium | reverse complement strand
GGGTCGCCGCCGGTGCTGCGCCAGCCAGTCCCGTCCGCCACGACTTCGTGCGCCGGTTCCAGCCGCAGCGGGCAATCCGGCGGGGCCACGCCGCTGCCCAGGATCGCCGTCACCGCCGCCGTGAAATCGTCCGCCCTCGCTTCCGCCGTGAGCCGGTCCAGCCCCTGCCGGCGCAGCGCGTGCCATAGCTCGTCGTCGCAGTACAGCCGGGCGCAGGCGGCGGCGAACTCGTCTGCGGTGGCGGCCACCAGCAGCTCCTGCCCGTCGGTCCAGCCGAGTTGCCGCGCCAGCAGCGTCGACGCCACCACGGGCAGCCCACGCCCCGCCGCCTCCTGCACCTTCAGCGGCAACCCGGCGGCGAAGCGGTGCGGCGCCACGAACACCCGGGCGGCGGCGTAGACGGGCGTGAGATCATCCACCAAGCCAAGCAGCCGCACCCGTTCGCCGGCCAGCGACAGCACGCGCGGCGCGACGCACCGCCCCGCCACCAGCAGCCGCACGGGGCCGAGCCGGGCCTCCAGCAGCGGCATCACCCGCTCCACGAACCAGATCACGGCGTCGGCATTCGGTGTCTCGTCGTAGTCGAGCACGCCGACGAACAGGAAGTCGCGCCGCCCGGCGAACCCGGCGCTGACCGGCTGCGGCTCCACCCCCAGGCCCAGCACGCGCACGTCGGGATGGCCGCCGCCGCGGAAGATGTCGGCCTCGCGCTGGCTCACCGCCGTCACCATCGCGGCGGTGGCGGTCAGGCCGATCTCCTCCTTCAACAGAGTGCGGCGCAGCTCGGCGCTGGCGGGGGTGCCCTTCTGCTGCAACTGCAGGAACTCGCGCGTCGCGAACACGGCCTCGGCGTCGTAGATCAGCCGGGCGTTGGGGTGGCTGCCGCCGCGCGCCTTCAGGAAGCTGCGCATGTTGTGCGGCCGGCTGACCAGGATGGTGTCGTAGTAGCCGTCCCGCGCGCGCAGGAAGTCCGCCAGCTCCGCAGCGCCGCAGCCGACCATGAACTCGATCTCGGCGGGGAAGGCGGCGCGGACGGAAGCCCAGTCATCGTCCGGCAGGTGGGCAGGGTAGAAGGTGATGAACCAGCCCAGCGCCACCAATTCATGCAGCAGCCGAGCGGCCCGTGGGTAGCCCGCCCCCAACTCGGGATACGGCACGCGGTCGTCGATGTACAGCAATCGCCGCTGGCCACGGTCCATCCGCGCGGCCAGTTGCGGGGAGCCAGGCGGCAGGTGGCCTTGCAGCCGCTTGGCGTGGCGTGCGGCAAACAGGGCGTGGTGGTCGCGTTGCAGGGCAATCGCCGCGTCCGAGCTGGCGGAGCTGCCGAACTCGTAGTGCACCAGTTCGGCCTGCGGCTCGTAGACAATGCGGTGACCGGCCTCGCGCAGCCGCAGGCACAGGTCGACCTCCTCGTAGTACGCGGGGGCGAAGGCGGCATCGAGGCCGCCAAGGGTGTGGAATAGCTTCGCACGGACCATCAGGAACGCACCGGAGCAGAAATCGACGGTGCGGCGGAACTGGAACGCCGGGTCGTCCGGGTCCTGGCCGCGGCCGTGGCCGACGCAGGTGCCATCGGACCAGACGATGCTGCCGGCTTCTTGCAGCGTGTCGTCCAGCAGGATGATCTTGCCGCCCACCGCGCCGATGTCGGGCGCGGAATGCAGCGCGCGGCGGGCGGCCTGCACGGCATCCGGCCGCAACTGTGCGTCGTTGTTGAGCAGCAGCAGGTCCTGCCCGGCAGCGAGGGCGGCGGCCTGGTTCAGCCCGTGCAGGAAGTGCCGGTTGTCGGCGTTGCGCACCACCCGCGCGCCGTCGACCCGCTCCAGCAACACCGCCGTGTCGTCGCTGGAGGCGTTGTCCACGATCACCACCTCGACGGCGGCGGCGAGCGGCACGGTGTCGATGACGGAACGCAGGCAGGACAGCGTCATCGCCGCCTGGTTGAACAGCACCAGCAGGATCGAGACTTCCGGCGCGTCGCTGGCGGGCAGTTGCAGGCGCTCGCCGGAGACCAGGAAGTCCCACAGCTCCGCCGCCGCGTGCCGCTTGAAGTCGGCCTTGACCTTGGCCTCGTGGCGCTGCTCCGGCGTGCCCACTTCGACCACCGGGGCGGGGCGCTTCGGCAACCGGCCAGAGGCGGCCATGATGGTGGTGCGCAGCGGCCCCGTCAGCTTCCAGGAGGTCGAGCGCATGATCGCCTCCCGCTCGTGGGTCTCGCGGGCGAGGTCGGCGAGCAGGTCGGCCTCCGTGCGCCGCGCGAGCCGCAACTGGTGCTCCAGGCGCAGGGTGGCGCGGCGGTCGCGCTCGACGCGCTGCTGCTGCCGGGTGGCGCGCCCTTGCAGCTCGGCGACGGCGGCGATCTGCCGGCCGAGCACGTTGAACAGCTCGGCGAACTCGCCCAGCTCGGCCGGCGTGCGTTGCAGCAGCCAGGTGAACGCCGCGGGCGGGGCTTGGGTGGCCACCAGGCTAAGGCCGTCGCCGATCGGCAGCGCGACCGCGCCCTCGCCGATCGCGGCCGTGCGTCCCGGCGCGGTCACGACCAGCAAGCCGCCGGGCGCGAGGCTCGCCTGCGCCCGCGCCAGCACCGCCTTGAAGCGATCGACGGGCAGGTCGGCGGCCAGTTGGACCAGGTCCAGGCTCGCCGGCAGCGCGCCGCCATCGGGCACGCGCTGGAACGATCCCGTCGGCAGTGCCTGGGCGAGCGCCGGGGCGGCGAGGCCGCGGCCATCCTCGATCATGGCCCCGCGGCGCGCGCCGACATGGCCAGCCAGCCAGCGCAGGAACGGCAGCAAGTCGAGGCCGTAATCGATGGGGTCGGGCAGGGTGGCGATGGCCGCAAGCAGGCCTGGTGGGAAAGGTTCGAAGGCCATGGCGGGCGGGTCAGCGGCTCCAAGACCCGGGGGCCGTTCGCGGGCGCGCGTCTTTGACATGGGTAGGCTAAACTGGCAACCCGGCGCCATGCTGCAGCTTACGCCTCAACTTCGGGTCCAGGAGCCGCGCTTGGCACATTCCTGGCGTCCCGCACTGCTCGCGTATGCCGGGGCCGGGTTGCTGGGGCTGTTCCTGGTGGCGCGCATCTTCCCGCTTGCGGCGCTGGACGGCACGCTGAGCCTGGCCCACCCCGTTGTCGGCGACACCGCGCAGCACATCGCCGGGCAACGCTACTTCCTGGCCGACCAATGGCGCTGGCCGCCGCTGCTGACGCGGCTGATCGAGGGCCCCGCCGGCGTCAACATCGGCCTGACCGACAGCGTCCCGCTGATGGCGCTGCTGGCCAAGCCGCTGCGCGCGCTGCTGCCGCCGGGTGGCCACGTGGTGTACTTGTGGATCGCCGTCTGCTTCGTGCTGCAGCCGGTCGCGGCCGTGTTCGCCCTGCGCGGCGCCGGCGAGACGCGCGTCGTGCCGGGGCTGGCGGCGGCGGCGTTCGCGGCGTGCCTGCCGGCGTTCATCTTTCGCTTCAACCATGCCGCGCTGTGCGGGCACTTCTTCCTGTTGCTGGCGATCGGCGTGTATTTCCGCATCGTCGCACGGCCGCTGGGGCGCTGGTGGCTGGCCGCCGCCGGGCTGCTGCTGGCCAGCCTGCTGGTGCACCCATATCTGGCGGCGATGGCCACGGGGCTGCTGGCCGCGGCGCCGCTGTCGCTGGCGGCACGGGCACAGTGGCGGCTGGCGGGCCTGGTGGCGCTGGAACTCCTGGCCGGCGTCGCGCTGCTCGGCGGCGGCATGGCGGTGGCGGGCTACCTGGGGGCGGAGCGCGCGACGGGGTTCGGCCAAT
>CAXSFF010000497.1:0-3782 GCA_964236035.1 uncultured Acetobacteraceae bacterium | reverse complement strand
GGCGCGACAGGAAGTGCGCCTGGTCCGGCGCACGCTCGTAGGCATAGCCCGGCGACGTCATGATGCCGTCGACGCCCATCGCCATCACCTCGTCGAAAAACCTGGCAACCCGGTCGGACTGGGCGCCGTCGAACAGGGTGCAGTTGATCGACAGGCGGAAGCCGCGGCGCTTGGCCTCCTTGATGGCGGCGATGGCCTTGTCGTAGACGCCGTCCTGCTCGACCGCGCGGTCGTGCATCTCGCGGTCGCCGTCCAGGTGGACGTCCCATGAGAAGAACGGGTTGGGCTTGTACTGGTCCATCTTCTTCTCGAGCAGCAGGGCGTTCGTGCACAGGTAGACGAACTTCTTCTGCTCCAGGATCTTGGCGACGATCTCCGGCATCTCGCGGTGCAGCAGCGGCTCGCCGCCGGCAATGGCGACCACGGGGGCGCCGCACTCCTCGACGGCGCCGAGCGCGTCGGCGACCGACAGGCGCTGGTTGAGGATTTCCGCCGGGTAGTCGATCTTGCCGCAGCCGGAGCAGGCCAGGTTGCAGCGGAACAGCGGCTCCAGCATCAGCACCAGCGGATAGCGCTTGCGGCCGCTGAGGTGCTGCTTGACCACGTAGGCTCCTACGCGAAGCACCTGCTGCAGCGGAACGGACATGCGGTAAACTCCTGGGCCGCACGCGGCGGCATCTATTGGACCCGGGCAACCCTGTCGGCCGACATGTTGCCGGCGTCAAGCGGGGCGGGACGCCTGGAAGAGACTGATAGGTATGGGACGGCTGCGCCGCGGCATCAACGCGCATCGGCATGCTGGTTGCGCGCGACCAGCATGCGTGGCAAGGCTCACGCCTTTATGATGTCGACGTGTTACCTAGAAGCCGCAGTCCGCGTGGCCAATCCGTCGCCATCTTGCATCGTGAGGAGTCGCGGTGTTTCTTCCTTCTATATGAGCCGTTCCAACATCCTCCCGTATGTGGATGTCGGAACAGGCTTTCCGAAAGGGCGCGCAAGTGTTCAAGGGCTACTATGTCGGCTGACGTGTTGGTGCGCGTGGCGTCTGGCAACCTCTCAGCGTCCTTGGCCCAAGCGGCCCGTCTGGTGGAAACCACCTTGGATGCGCTGTTGGGGCCGCCCGTCGGGCCTGAGGCGCGCCTGATCGAGGCCATGCGCTACGCCAGCCTGAACGGCGGCAAGCGGATGCGCGGCTTCCTGGTGTTGGAGGTGTCGCGGCTGTTCGGCGTGGCGCAGGCCCACGCCTTGCGCGCGGCTGCCTCCGTGGAGATGCTGCACGCGTATTCGCTGGTGCATGACGATCTGCCGGCGATGGACGACGACGACCTGCGCCGGGGCCAGCCCAGCGCGCACCGGGCGTTCGACGAGGCGACGGCGATCCTGGCCGGCGACGCGCTGCAATGCCGGGCGTTCGAGGTGCTGGCGGAGGCGGCCACCCATCCAAGCCCGCAGTCCCGCTGCGACCTGGTCATGGCGCTGGGTGCGGCGAGCGGCGCCGCCGGCATGGCGGGGGGCCAGATGATCGACATGCAGACCGAGGGGCGCAGCTTGCAGATGCACGAGGTCACCAGGCTGCAGGCGCTCAAGACGGGGCGGCTCATCCAATACAGCGCCGAGGCGGGGGCGATCCTGGGGCAGGCGCCGCTGGACCTGCGGCGGCGCATCGCCAGCTACGGCCGTGACCTGGGGGCCGCCTTCCAGATCGCCGACGACCTGTTGGACGCGGCCGGGGACACGGCGGCGATCGGCAAGACCGCCGGCAAGGACGCGGCGGCCGGCAAGGCGACCGTGGTGGCGCTGCTGGGAGTTGACGCCGCCGCGGCGGAGGCGCAGGCGCTCAGCCAACGGGCCGTCTCGTATCTCGACGGCTTCGGCCCCGATGCGCAGTTGTTGCGCGAGCTGGCCGTCTACGCCGTACGGCGGGAGCACTAGACATGAACGCGCCGATCATCCCAGGGATGGGCCACCCCGCCCGCCCGCTGACCCCCTTGCTGGACCGCGTCCAGCTCCCGTCCGACCTGCGCAACTACTCGGCCGAGCAGTTGCGGCAGTTGGCGGACGAGTTGCGCGCCGAGACCATCGACGTGGTGAGCACCACCGGCGGCCATCTGGGCGCCTCGCTGGGGGTGGTGGAGCTGACGGTGGCCTTGCACGCGATCTTCGACACGCCGCGCGACCGGGTGATCTGGGACGTGGGCCACCAATGCTACCCGCACAAGATACTCACCGGCCGCCGTGACCGCATCCGCACGCTGCGCCAGCCCGGCGGCCTGTCCGGCTTCACCCGCCGCAGCGAGAGCGAATACGACCCGTTCGGTGCCGCCCACAGCTCCACCTCGATCTCGGCCGGGCTCGGCATGGCGGTGGCCAGCGAGTTGCAGGGCAGCCCGCGCCACGTGGTGGCGGTGATCGGCGACGGCGCCATGTCGGCCGGCATGGCGTACGAGGCGATGAACAACGCCGGCACCATGCACAGCGGCGCCGGCCACTCCCGCCTGATCGTGGTGCTGAACGACAACGACATGTCGATCGCGCCGCCCGTGGGGGCGATGAGCGCCTACCTGTCGCGCCTGCTCAGCAGCAACTCGTACTTGAGCCTGCGCGACCTGGCCGCGCGCATGGCCCGGCGCTTCCCGCGCGGCGTCGCCACTACCGCCAAGCGCGCCGAGGAGTACGCCCGCGGCATCCTGACCGGCGGCACCTTGTTCGAGGAGCTGGGCTTCTACTACGTGGGGCCGATCGACGGCCACAACCTGGACCACCTGCTGCCCGTGCTGCGCAACGTGCGCGACGCCGAGGAGAGCGGGCCGATCCTGGTGCACGCCATCACCCAGAAGGGCCGCGGCTACGCGCCGGCGGAGGCCGCAGCCGACAAGTACCACGGCGTGTCGCGCTTCAACGTCATCACGGGCGAGCAGGTCAAGCCGCCGCCCGGCCCGCCCAGCTACACCCGGGTGTTCGCCGACGCGCTGATCGCCGAGGCCGAGGCCGACGACCGCGTGGTGGCAATCACGGCGGCGATGCCCGGCGGCACGGGGCTGGACCGTTTCGCCCAGCGCTTCCCCACCCGGTGCTTCGACGTAGGCATCGCCGAGCAGCACGCGGTGACGTTCGCCGCCGGCATGGCGGCCGAGGGCATGAAGCCGTTCTGCGCCATCTACAGCACGTTCCTGCAACGCGCCTACGACCAGGTGGTGCACGACGTGGCGATCCAGGGCCTGCCCGTGCGCTTCGGCCTGGACCGCGCCGGGCTGGTGGGGGCGGACGGCGCCACCCACGCCGGCAGCTTCGACCTGGCGTTCCTGGGCTGCCTGCCGGGCATCGTGCTGATGGCGCCCTCCGACGAGGTGGAGCTGGTGCACATGGTCGCCACGGCGGCGGCGATCGACGACGGCCCCAGCGCCGTGCGCTACCCGCGCGGCGAGGGCACAGGCCTTGTCCTGCCCGAGCGCGGCACCGTGCTGGCGCTGGGCCGTGGCCGCGTGCTGCGCGAGGGCGGCGTGGTGGCGATCGTGGCGCTGGGTCCGCGGCTGGCCGAGGCGCTGGTGGCGGCCGACGAGCTGGCGGCGCGCGGCCTGCCGGCCACCGTGGTGGACGCGCGCTTCGCCAAGCCGCTGGACACGGCGCTGCTGGAGCAGGTGGCGCGCCACCACGAGGTGCTGGTCACCATCGAGGACGGCTCGGTGGGGGGGTTCGGCAGCCTGGTGCTGCAGCACCTGGCCTGGGCCGGGTTGCTGGATGGCGGGCTGAAGGTGCGGCCCATGGTGCTGCCCGACCGCTTC
>CAXSFF010000496.1:0-3784 GCA_964236035.1 uncultured Acetobacteraceae bacterium | reverse complement strand
ACTAAACAGAAGTCAGGCCAATTCAACTCAAGGTAGTTGTGGAAACCGCGTCTAAGAGTTCGGCCGAGGGGCATCGGGCATAGCGGCGAGTTCGCGGTAGAGCGTTGATCGGCCAAGCACCGCCTGGGGCGCGGCCTTGCCGGGCGACAGGCCGTTGCGGACCAGGGTTAGGGCGGCCTGCAACTTGTTTCGGGTCGAATGGCCTGTGGCCGGGTTTCCTGCCTTGGGCGCGCGCGGCGGCGATGCCGTCCTTGGTGCGTTCGGCGATGAGCCGGCGCTCGAAGCGCGCGATGGCCCCGAACACGTGAAACACCGGTTCACCTGCCGCGGAACCAGTGTCGATTAGCTTCTCCAAGCTGAGGAGGGCGATGCCGCGCTCCTTCAGCATCGCAGCTATGGCCGGCAGCTCGGCAAGCGAGCGGCCCAGCCGATCCAGCCGCACAACAGCCGACGTGTCTCCCCTCCGCGCGTGGTCGAGCAGGGCAGCGCCGCTACAAGCACCTGATCGGGCCCAAGCTGCGCGCCCGCAGCCGGGTTGCTCAGCACGGCGAGGTCGCCCTTGCTGTCCAGGTGCTCAACCGCATGATCCACGAGGCCAAGCCCATCAGCTCCGCCGCTGATCAGTGCGGGTCAGGCACCCCGCTGACCGTGCCTGGGTTTCTGCGCCAACGCCACGCAACAGAATATGGTGCCGAAGCATGCCGCCGCTGCCCGAATCAGCCAAACGACTGCGCAAAGGCGTGATATCAGCGATCTTGTAAGTCACAGCTTTTTTTGCAACCATAAGTAGACTGGAAAAACCAAAATTGTAGTGGAGGTGCCATGGCGCATGATGTCCTGGTTGTCGGCGCCGGTCTGGGCGGCGCAATGGTTGCGGCGGTCCTCAGCCGGGCTGGACTCGACGTCGTAGTGGTGGACCGGCACGCCACCTATCCGAGCGATTTCCGAGCCGAACAGCTCGTTGGCTCACAGACCGATGCGCTGCGGCGGCTCGGCCTGCTGGACGGCATCTTGGGGCGGACAAGCCCGATGCCGAACGCGACGGCGGCCTGCCACGGAAAGGTCATCGAGCGAACCGATGAGGTGCATTATGGGTTTCGCTATGCGGCCATGGTGAACGCCGCCCGATCCATGGCAGACCGGGCGAAGTTCATCGTCGGGCGCATCGCCGAGGTGACAACGGGTCCAGAGCTTCAGACCGCCGTCCTTGCGGACGGAGCCACCATCCAGGCCCGGCTGGTCGTGCTGGCGACCGGCCCGAACGATGGCAGCCTGCCTGCCGGGCTTGGGATCAAGCGGACGATGCTGAGCGAGCACCACTCGCTGACCTTCGGCTTCGACCTGCAGGCCACGTCGCGCGACATCTTCGTGTACTACGGCGAGCGTGCCGGCGACAGGATGGACTACCTGACCGTGTTCCCGATCGGAGATGCCATGCGCGCCAACCTGTTCTGCTACGTCGATCCCAGCGATCCCTGGGTGAGACTGTTCAAGCAGGATCCCAAGCAGGCCCTCTTGGGCGTCATGCCGTCCCTCACGGAGGCCATCGGGCCGTTCGAGGTCGTCAGCAAGGTTCAAGCCCGGCCAAACTCCATCCAGCGGGCGGAGAACGTGGAGCAGCGCGCGGGCGTTGTCCTGATCGGGGACGCCTACCAATCCCCTTGTCCGGCGGTCGGGTCGGGCATCGGGCGCATCCTGTCCGACGTGGAGGTGCTGAGCCGCCTCGTGCCGTCGTGGCTCGCGACGCCGGGGATGGATGCGAACAAGGTCGCGCAGTTCTACGGGGACCGGGCGAAGCAACGATGCGATGATTGGGCGTTGCGGGACGCCAAGTTCCGCCGGGCGCTTTGCAGCCGGACGGGCTGGCGGTGGAGGGCCTACCGTGCGCAGCACTACTACCGGCATCGCACGATGTGGCTTCTCTCCCGCGCCATCGGGCGTGTCCCGCCTGTGGCCGCCAGCCCCATGGCGCCGCGGACCGCCCGGCAAGCCCGAAATGACTTGATCCGGGCCAAGCTGGCCTTGAACTGGAGGATGACCAAGCGCGCCGTGGTGACGGCGATCACGCTTCTGACTTGAAGCTCACCAAGGCAGGTCAACTTCAGGCGGCAGGCCCCCGGCTCGGCCGGACTCCAGCCCACTGTCGCATAGCGGTTGGTCATGAGGCTTGGACGGCTGGCGTTGGTTGCTGCGCTTGCCCCTGAGCTTCTGAGCCTGTCCGTTCTCAAGCTTGCCGCCGGCGGCGTTGGCGAATGGTTCAGGCGGCCGGAGCTGCGAGGCGCGAGGCCCGGGTCGGCGCCGCCGGCCGCCCCCGCATCCAAGTCGCGACGCGGCCGAGGTCAAGGGTCGCGGCGGCTGCGACAGGCTGCGGCCGCGTCCTGGCCAGCCCGCGGCGGCGCCCGGCGCAGGCCAAAGGCGCGACCCGCTTGCGGGAACGTCGCCTCCATCGCCAGGCGCAAAGGCGCCGTCCTGCCTCCGTGCGGCGGCTGCCGGCCCTTTTCCGCACCCGCCGACCGGGTGCGTCGGGGCGCGATCTGCAAGCCGGACGCTTCTCCGCCTTGAGGCGGACCTTTGCGTGGCGGCCCCGGGCGGCGTTCTCGAACGCGCCCCGCCGCGCGCTTTTTTCTCCGGGCACCGGACCCGACGCGCTTCCCAGGCCGCCGCGAGGCCGCCGGCCTGGGCATCCGGTGTGCGCCGTTGCCAGCTCACGTCCTTGCGGCCCGGCAAGGGCGATCCCGTGTCGCCGGGCGGCTCGGACGAGATGGTTCGCGCCGGCATGGCCCGCGCCGGCAGGGTGCGCCCTGTCGCGGACGCCCGGCGGCGTGGCGTCGGCATGGGCCATGCCGGCGCGGCCGGTCCGCGTCGCAAGGGGACGCGAGGCGATCGGCCTTGCTGCGCCCGCGACGTCGCCCTTGCTTCGGCGGCGCGGGGGCGGGCGGGGGCGGCGCGCTGGACTGGGTGCCCGGGCCCGGCGGGGGCGAGCCGCTGGTCTCCGCTGTCGGTGCGAACCGCTACGGCCTGCAAGGCCCGCACCGCCGGCAGCGCCTGGAGATCAGCGGGCGCATGCCGTTCTCGCCGCCTTGCCGTAGGGAAGCCCGCCGCTGCGTCTCGGCCCCGGGCCGGCGCGCGGTCCCGATCCGAGGGCTAAGTCGCCAGCGGCCTCGTTCTCCGCCGCCGTCCCTATGGCCTGACCGCTCGATGCGAAGCTGGGGATGTCTGGATTGACGAGCACGTCAGAGAAATGCAGGTCTTCCGTAAAGATCAACAAGTCGCTCGGGTTGGAGCTGAAGAGGTCCCTGTTCTCCCCATCGGGATCGGCTTTCGCGGAGACCATGAGCCAAGTTCCAGCGACTAGGTTCTTGCCGCCAGCGAATGCCGGCGTCGACATTGCAATCGTCGCTTCCAGGCACGCGGCCATAAGCTGGCGGCTGTTGGAGTGGAGCATCGGTCTTCTCCTGAAAAGCCTGCATGCAGGGTGCACGATGACCGGACTGGGACCACGCTCAGCCGGTGCTGTCCACGGCGAGCGCGATGTCTTTTTGCGCGTCCAGTACGGAAAGCCGGTCAACGAGTGCGGCGCGGACGCGGAAGTAGGCCCCGTTCCCCATCACCAGACGGCGCAGTGCCGGGCTCTGGTCGACCGAGGCGATCATGGCATGAACGATCCCTTGAGGTTCACTGAACGGGAAGGTGCGGTCGACCACCATGCCCCGGCATGCTGCACGGAGGTGTCCTGTGGCGCCGCAGGGTGGGCTGACGTGGGAAGCCTGTCCCTGCCCTGGCC
>CAXSFF010000495.1:0-3795 GCA_964236035.1 uncultured Acetobacteraceae bacterium | reverse complement strand
CCGAGCCGCTCCTACTCACGTTTGAGTCAGAACAAAGGGCCGTTGGTATAATACCAACGGCACTGGACGCTGACCTGCACTTCTCCTCCTCCCCCACTGCTTGAAAGTTGGGCGGGAGGAGGCCGGGAGGAGGGGGTAGCCACGCCAACCATCCTGCGCGCGGCGCCCCTCCCGCAAGGGGGAGGGGAGAAGGATCAGAGACCGCTGCCGTTGGTATAAGCCGCCTGGCCTCGCCACGGCGGGCTGGCGGCGCTTCACTCCTGCAGGTTGCGCTGCATCGCCTTCAGCAGCGCGAGCATCATCGTCACCTCCCGCGTGGTCATGCCGGCCGAGGCGGTGGCGATCACGGACAAGGCGGACGGCAGCAGCTTTTCGCGCAGCGCCTGCCCCTTGTCCGTCATGTAGATGTTGATCTTGCGCCGGTCCTCCGCATGGGGCACGCGGCGCACCAAGTCGTTGCGCTCCATGTCGCGGATCGCGGACAGGGTGGTCGGCTCCATCGTGCCCACGCGCTGGGACAGCTCGCTCTGGGTGATGCCGTCCTCCGTCCACAGGACGCGGAGGAAGTACCACATGCCCAGCGTCACGCCGAACTTTTCCACCTCCACCTGCAAGGCGCGCTGGATCAGGCGGTGGGTGGCGCGTACCTGGTAGCCCAGGCTGTCGGCCAGGGGCAGGTTGTTGGAGGGCCAGCTATCGCGGGGAAGGCTGTCGGGAGCGTCGTCCGGCATGTCGGGATCACCATGGGCCAGGCAGGGGGTGAGGGCCGGGACGCCGCTCAGGTATCCATCACGCTCGGCGCGAACACGTCTTCCAGGCGGACCCGGCGGGGGCACAGCCCTTGCTCCACCACGTAGTCCGCAATCGTTTCCAGCACCAGCCGGGCTGCCTTGACGCCATAGGGCATCGGGTCGGCCGCAAGGCTGGCAACCAGCCCGGCATCGGCGGCACCCGTCCTCACGTAGCCGTCCAGCACGCCGGCTGCGGCCCGCACGCCCTCCGCCTTCGCTGCCTCGAACGCTGCCAGGATGTTGCGGGCGATCCAAGGGTGCCGGTCGAGCAGGGAGCGGCGGACCACCATCGCGTGGTTGAGCGGATACAGGCCGGTCCTGGCGAAGAAGCGCCGCCCTTCGCCGATCTCGTCGGCGAACAGCGGGCGGACTTCCGGTCGGGTCTGCAAGTCGATGCTGCTGCGGTCCACGACGTTGGTCTGGTTCAGGTAGAGCAGCGTGGCATCCAGCTCGCCGCCCACCAGCATCTCGCCGATGTTGGTGCGGGCGGGGATCTGGTGGATGCGCACGCCGTCCGGCGGCTCGAAGCCGGTCGCCCCACCGTGGCTGGTGTCCGGGGTGCGCTCCATGAACCACTCGATCTCGTGCGGGAACACGCCGAACTCGTGCTGCAGCACGCCGCGCGCCCAGGTGGCCGCGGTCTGCTGGTACTCCGGCACGCCCACGCGCTTGCCTCGCAAGTCCGCCGGCGTTTCGATGGCGCGGTCGGTCCGTACCCAAATCCACGTGTGGAAAAAGCGCCGCATCGTGAACACGGGCAGGGCCGCCCACCGCGTGTCGCCCCGCGCCGTGGCGATGAGCAGGGACGACAGCGACATCTCTGAAACGTCGAACTCCGCGTGCTTCAACTGGCGGAGGAACATCTCGGATGCCGTCATCACGGACGGCGTGAACCGTATCCCCTGCGGCGCCACCCGGCCCTCGATGACCGGCCGGGTGCGTACGTTGTCGGTGAGCGCGATGCTGAGATCGATCATGCCGCGGCGCTCGCCTGAACCGCCGGGCGTGCGGCGGGCAGCGGGCCGCCGCACGCCGTCGCCAGCACCTGGTCGGCGTCGGCCGGCGCCTCCTGGCCGCGCCAGGCGATGTGCCCGTCCGGCCGGATCAGCGACAAGGGCCGTCCGTACAGCTCCAGCGCCTCCTGTTGCGGAACGGGCACCACGTCCAGCGGCAGGCCGCGCCGCGCCGCCGCCGCGACGAACGGGGCGGCGTCCACGGGATCGGGTCCGAGTTGCAACAGGGTGAAGCCAGGGCCGAACCGGTCGAACAGCGAGTCTCCGGGGCCACGCCCGTTGCCCAGCCATAGATGCGGTGCGCGGCCGCCGGGCACGCCGCTGGGGCGGTAGGCGACGAGGTCGTCCGCGGGCGGGGTCCCGTCCGCCATGATCAGCGGGGAACCGTCGTAGCGGACGCCGAGCTGCACGCCGAGGGAAGCGAACTCCTCTCCGAAGGTCGCCAGGAAGGCGCCGACCTCCTGCCGCGCTGCCTTTCCGGCCGGACCGTCCTGCTCGACCTCGGGCGGGAGGGTCAGTTGCCCGACGCTGCGCGCCAGGGCGCGGGCGGCTGCGGTGTTGCGGATGGCGACCGGCTTGCGTTCCGCCTCGTAGGACGCGAGCAGCCCGGTGCCGCCCCAGCCTTGCACGGCGGCAGCCAGCTTCCAGGCCAGGTTGGCGGCGTCGTCCACCCCCGTGTTCATGCCGAACCCGCCGGTGGGCGTGAACAGGTGCACGGCGTCGCCCGCCAGCAGCACCCGCCCCTTGCCGAACCGTTCCGCATACAGCGCCACGCCCGCGGTCCAGGCGTGGCTGGCCAGCACCTCCACCTCCATCGCCGGCACCTCCATCGCGGGCGCCCCCACGCAGCGGCGCAGGATGTCGGCGACGCTGTCGGAGTCCGGCGTGTCGGTCTGGCTCGGCGTCCAAATCAGGAACTCGTCCTTGCCGTTCAGAGCGACCAGGGCGATGCGCAGCTCCGGGTTCACGGCCCAGTACTGGAAGGCGCGGCGGCTTCCCAGGTGGTCGCGATACAGGGTGGGCGCCCGCACGTGGCTGGAGATCATGCGCCCGCCGAAGAAGGCCTGCTTCAGCGTCTCGTAACCGACGTACTGGATGCCCAAGGCCCGGCGGACCGAGCTGCGGCCGCCATCGCAGCCAACCATGTAGCTGGCCCGCCATGTTTCAGCCGCGCCGCCGTCCGTGCGCGCAGCCTCCAGCGTCACCCCCGCCTCGTCCTGCGTGAAGGCGTCCACCTGCCAGCCGAAGCGCAGAGTGATGCCGGGGCGGGACGCCGCCTGCTCGAGCAGGACCTGCTCCACGTACATCTGGTTGGCCCGGTGCAGCGGCTCCGGCACCTGGCCGGTGGCGGCGGACGCCAGCCGTGCGGCATGGTTCTGCGCCTCGGAGGGCATGGGCAGGCGGGCCAGCTCCCAGGCGTTGAACCGCGTGAAGTAGGCGACGTCCGTCGGGTGGTCGTGCGGCAGGCCCAGCGCGCGGATGGCGGGGGCGAAACCCAGCCGGCGGTAATGCTCCATGGTGCGGGCGTTCTGCGTGCTGCCCTTCGGGTGCGGGCGCACCGTGGCCTCCTGGTTGAACACCACCGAGCGCGTGCCGTGCCGGTCGAGGAACAAGGCCAGCATCAACCCGACCGGGCCGCCGCCCACGATTGCGACCGGGGAGTCGTGCGCTTGTCTGGCCGGCGGGGAGTTGGTCGGCTGCGTCATCGGTGTGGGGCCTTCCCGGCGGTTGGAACGACATGGCGCCGCCATGCGGGGCGGCGTTGGCTGCGGCGATGTGCGTCGTGGCGCCGAGGCGTGCCGGATGGGCAGTGCAGCGTGCCGACGATCCCACTTTCCCAACTCAGGCAGCCGGCGGCAATGGCGCGCCAGAGGCAGCTCTGCTCAACCTGAAGTCGGGCAAGGATTAGGTGACTAAGCTCCGCGGTAGGGGTTCCGGCTACTGCAAAGCCCTGTTGCGGTGAGGCCACAATCAGGTTCTCGGCGATGGAG
>CAXSFF010000494.1:0-3797 GCA_964236035.1 uncultured Acetobacteraceae bacterium | reverse complement strand
CCGGCATCGAGCGCAATGGCAGGCAGCGGGTCGGCCAGGCCACGATGACACTCATGACGACTCAGACCCAGAAGCCGCAATCGGCCGTGTGGCAGCAAATGTGGGAGCAGGCGGGGGTAGTGGTCGTCATACAGGTTCCCGAGCAATGGCCCGAGCTTACAAAATTAATTTGTCCAGCAACAATGGCCTGAACGCCGCTAATCACGGCGTTCCCGCTCAGTCTGCCAAAATCTTAGTCAATCCATGCCCACATTGTAGTCAGATGCGCACGTTGTTTGCGAAGGTGGGATTGCCAATGGCGCTGAGCGTGCTGCTGCAATGCTTGGGATGACGATGCTCGCGATCAGGCCAGACACAGCAGCGGATACGCGGCTGTCACTGTACTGCGCCATTGGTCAGATGCCTTGGGAACGCCGTCAGCCGAGGGTCGGCCTTCTGAACCTCGCGTCCGGGATTATCGCCGAAATCCAGGTTGCCGCAGGCGGCAGTTGCCATGGCGGCGGCCAGGCCCAGCATCAGCCCCACGCGCGACCAGGATTCAGGTGGCCGGACGGCAAGCTTCGGCATGCCGTGCTACTTGGGAGTGATGGTGCAGCGGTTGCGGACCGCGATGGTGCCGGTCTTGCCGGCATTGACCGGGTCGGGAAAGCTTAGCGACGTCCCCTTGCCAGGGTCCACCACGACATCGACGGACGAAGCGCCGGCCAGAACCTTGCTGCCGTCGCAGCTGACCGACAAGGTCTCCGTCGAGGCCGATCCGCCGCAGGCCGCCAGCACCAAAGGCAAGGCCAGGATTGTGGCAGAACGACGGCCCATGCGAATGCCCACCAAATGCTCGGTAATGTGAACGAGTTGGCAGTGATCGCCGCTCCCGTTTTCCTGTGGCTGGTGGGTGCAGTAGGGTTCGAACCTACGACCCGCTGATTAAGAGTCAGCTGCTCTACCAACTGAGCTATGCACCCAACGCGGTCCCTATAACGCCGTTCGCAGCAGAAGAAAAGGCCACAACGACGGAGGCGCGCACGCCCCGTCGCAGGCACATGGCGCACTTGCGGAATGCCTTGCCCGCGTGTTTGGTGAGGCGTCTTGCGACCGGGGGGGACGGTTTGGCCTACGCGACGCAGCAGCTCATCAACGGCATCACCCTCGGCATGATCTACGGCCTCATCGCCGTGGGCTACACCATGGTCTACGGGATCATCGGCATGATCAACTTCGCCCATGGCGACGTGTTCATGATCGGGGCCTTCCTCTCGCTGATCTCCCTGCTGGCCCTGTCGGCGCTCGGCATCAGCTCCGTGCCGCTGGCGCTGGCGCTCACCCTGCTGTTCGCCGTGGCGCTGGCCGCGCTGTATGGCTGGACCATCGAGCGGGTCGCCTACCGCCCGTTGCGCGGCTCGTTCCGGCTGGCGCCGCTGATCAGCGCGATCGGCATGTCCATCGTGCTGCAGAACTTCACCCAGGTCGCGCAGGGCGCCCGCGTCAAGCCGATCCCTCCCCTGGTGCCCGGCGGCCTCGTGCTGTTCGAGCGCGACGGGTTCGCCGTGCAGCTGTCGTGGATGCAGATCCTGATCGTGGCCACCACGCTGGCGGTGCTCGCCGCGTTCACCACCTTGATCACGCGGACGCCGATGGGCCGGGCGATGCGCGCCTGCGAGCAGGATATCCGCATGGCCAGCCTGCTCGGCATCGACACCGACCGCACCATCAGCCTGACGTTCGTCATCGGCGCCGGGCTGGCGGCGGTCGCCGGGCTGATGTTCCTGCTGTACTATGGGGTGATCGACTTCTTCATCGGTTTCGTCGCCGGGGTGAAGGCGTTCACGGCGGCGGTGCTGGG
Organism: uncultured Acetobacteraceae bacterium; assembly: GCA_964236035.1. Taxonomy (GTDB): domain Bacteria; phylum Pseudomonadota; class Alphaproteobacteria; order Acetobacterales; family Acetobacteraceae; genus CAXSFF01. The sequence goes on along the minus strand of CAXSFF010000494.1, from coordinate 1,957 downwards.
CGGCATCGGCTCGCTGCCCGGCGCCGTGCTGGGCGGGCTGGTCATCGGCCTGGTGGAGACGTTCTGGTCGGCCTACTTCTCCGTCCAGTACAAGAACGTCGCGGCGTTCGCGATCCTCATCATCGTGCTGGTGTTCATGCCGACGGGGCTGCTCGGGCGCGCCGACGTCGAGAAGGTGTGAGCCGGCCGCTGCGCGACGCCGGCCTGTCCGCCCTGGTGGCGCTCGGGCTGTTCGGACCCATGGTCGGGCTGAAGACCGACGCCGGGCCGGGGTCGCTGGTGCTGGCGCCGCGGCCGTACCTGGTGGCGGGCATCGTGGCGGCCGTGTTCGTCCTGCGGCTGGCCATGCTGTCCTGGCGCGGCCGCACCCGGCGCGAGGCGGTCGCCGCGAACCGGCGGCTGGCCGAGGCCGCCACGCGCAGCGCCAGGTTCGTCGCTCCAGCGCTGTTGTTGCTGGCGGTGTGCCTGCCGGTGTTCGCCGGGCGGTTCTACCTCGATCTCGGCATCGTGGTGCTGACGTACGTGATGCTGGGATGGGGCCTGAACATCGTCGTCGGCCTCGCCGGGCTGCTGGACCTCGGCTACGTCGCGTTCTACGCGGTGGGCGCCTATTCCTATGCCATCTTCGCCACCCGGTTCGGCCTCGGCTTCTGGGTTTGCCTGCCGATCGCCGGCGTGCTGGCGGCGTTCACGGGGATGCTGCTGGGGTTCCCCGTGCTGCGGCTGCGTGGCGACTACCTGGCCATCGTCACCCTGGCGTTCGGCGAGATCATCCGCATCCTGTTGATCAACTGGACCAGCCTGACCAATGGCCCCAACGGCATCTCCGGCATCCCGCGGCCGACGCTGTTGGGGCTGCGCTTCGACGTCGGCGGCGGCTCCGGCACGTTCGCCGGGTTCTTCGGGATTGCGGGAAGCCCGGCCCAGCGCGTCATCTATCTCTATTACCTGATCCTCGGCCTCGCCCTGCTGACCAACTGGGTGACCTTGCGGCTGCGCCGGCTGCCGCTCGGGCGGGCTTGGGAGGCGCTGCGGGAGGACGAGGTCGCCTGCCGCAGCCTCGGCATCAACGTCACGGTGACCAAGCTGACGGCGTTCTCGATCGGTGCCGGGTTCGGCGGGCTGGCGGGCGCGTTCTTCGCGACACGGCAGGCCTTCGTCAGCCCGGAGAGCTTCACCTTCATCGAATCCGCCATCGTGCTGGCTGTCGTGGTGCTGGGCGGGCTCGGCAGCCAGCTTGGCGTGGCGTTGGCCGCCCTGGTGATGATCGGCGGTCTGGAATGGCTGCGCGACCTGCTCGCCAACCTCAACAGCCAGCCCGGGCTTGGCTGGCTTGCCGCGGCGGTAGGCGACATCGGCCAGTACCGCATGCTGATCTTCGGATTGGCTCTCGTCGCCATGATGGTGTTGCGTCCCCGCGGCTTGGTGTCGGGCCGCACGCCCTCGGTGTCGCTTGGCGCGTCGCGGGAGATCGCGGCCGAGCTGGTGGCGCAAGGACGTGGCTGATGCGCCGCCGCTGCTTGCGGTGGACGGGCTCAGCATGCGGTTCGGCGGGCTGACCGCGGTGGCCGGGCTGTCGTTCTGCGCCCGGCGCGGCGACATCACGGCGGTGATCGGACCCAACGGCGCCGGCAAGACCACGGTGTTCAACTGCATCACCGGGTTCTACCGGCCAACCGGCGGCAGCCTGTGCCTGACGCAGCCCGGCGGCGACAGCTTCGCGTTGCAGCGGCTGCCGGGCCACCGCATCGCCCGCCGCGCCCGGGTGGCGCGCACCTTCCAGAACATCCGCCTGTTCGCCGGCATGACGGTGCTGGAAAACCTGCTGGTGGCGCAGCACAACGCGCTGATGCCGAACGTGGGCATCGGCCTGCTGGCCGTCCTCGGCCTGGGCGGCCATCGTCAGGCCGAGGCGGCGGCGATCGCCCGGGCGCGGCTGTGGCTCGACGCGACGGAC
>CAXSFF010000493.1:0-3797 GCA_964236035.1 uncultured Acetobacteraceae bacterium | reverse complement strand
GATGATCCCGCCGGCGCGCTGTCCTACGGCGACCAGCGCCGCCTGGAGATCGCCCGCGCCATGTGCACGGGTCCCGTGCTGCTGTGCCTCGACGAGCCGGCGGCTGGGCTGAACCCGCGGGAGAGCGACCAGTTGGCCGGCCTGCTGCGGCGCATCCAAGCCGGCGCGATCGAGAGCCCTGGCTGTTCCATCCTGCTGATCGAGCATGACATGGGCGTGGTCATGCGCATCTCCGACCACGTCGTCGTGCTCGACCATGGCCGCAAGATCAGCGAGGGGCCGCCGGCCGCGATCCGCGCGGACCCCGTGGTCATCGCCGCCTATCTCGGTGAGGGCGACGAGGATGACGCGGCATGACCCTGCTCAGCCTGTCCGGGGTGGCCGCGCATTACGGCGCCGTGCAGGCCCTGCGTGGCGTCGACCTCACCGTCGAACCCGGCGAGATCGTCACCCTGATCGGGGCGAACGGGGCCGGGAAATCCACGTTGATGATGACTATCTGCGGCAGCCCCCGCGCCAGCGCCGGCCGGATCATCTACGACGGCACCGACATCACGGACCGTCCCACCCACCAGATCATGCGCAGCGGTATCGCGCAGGCGCCGGAGGGCCGCCGCATCTTCGGGCGTATGTCGGTGCACGAGAACCTGCTGATGGGCGGCCAGGTCGCCGGCATGGCCGAGTTCGACCGCCTGCGCGACCAGGCCTTCACCTTGTTCCCACGGCTGCAGGAACGCCTGCACCAGCGCGCCGGCACACTGTCGGGCGGCGAGCAGCAGATGCTCGCCATCGCCCGCGCGCTGATGACCCGGCCGCGGCTGCTGTTGCTGGACGAACCGTCGCTGGGCCTGGCGCCGTTGGTGGTGCGCCAGATCTTCAGCGTCATCCGGGAGCTGAACCGGACCACAGGGTTGACGGTGCTGCTGGTGGAGCAGAACGCCTACCAGGCGCTTCGCCTGGCGCATCGCGGGTACGTCCTGGTCAACGGCGCGATCACCATGTCGGGACGGGGACGCGAACTGCTGGACCGGCCGGAAATCCGCGCGGCGTACCTGGAGGGCAGCGCGGGAGACGGCGCTAAAGCGCTGCCAGCACCGACTCCGCGCGGCTGACGTCGAAATCGCCGGGCGCCTCGATTGCCAGGTGGGCGACCTTCATGTCTTCCACCAGCATCGCAAACCGCTGGCAGCGGAGGCCGAGGCCGCGCGCCGTCAGGTCCAGCTCCAGGCCCATCGCCTTGGTGAAGGCGGCAGAGCCATCGGCCAGCATCACGACCTTGCCATCCGTGCCCTGGTCCTTGGCCCAGGCGCCCATCACGAACGGGTCGTTGACGGCCATGCAAACCAGGCTGTCGATGCCTTTGGCCATGATCGCGTCGCGGTGCTGCAGAAACCCTGGCACATGCTTGGCGCTGCAGGTCGGCGTGAAGGCTCCGGGCACCGCGAACATCACCACCTTCTTGCCCTTGAACAAGGTCTCGGTCGACGTCTCCTTGGGACCATCGGCGCTGGCCATCATCAGCTTCATCACCGGAAGATCGTCGCCAACCTTGATCGTCATGCTGTCTGCTCCTTTTCCAAAGTCCGGGTCCGCTTTGCGATGCCTGCCCACGTGCAAGCGTCGCGGCGACGAACGCTAGCGGCACGCGTTGCGGCTGTCACGAGACCATTGCAGCGGCGCAAACCTGCGCCAAAATAGGTGGCATGCCCATGACGGACACCCTGCCCGACGACGCCCGCCTGACCGGCCAACTGCTTATCGCCATGCCGGCGATGGAGGACCCGCGGTTCAGCCAGAGCGTCATCTACCTTTGCGCGCATACGAAGGAGGGTGCGATGGGCCTGGTGCTCAACCGGCCGCTCGCCAGCCCGACCTTCGAGGACCTGCTGCGCCAGCTCGAAGTGGCACCGACGCCGCCGGCGCGGCGGATCGCGCTGTGCGATGGCGGCCCCGTCGACGGCGCGCGCGGCTTCGTGCTGCACACCGCGGACTGGACCAGCGACGGCAGCTTGCAGGTCGACGACTTGATCGCGCTCACCGCCAGCCTCGACGTGTTGCAGGCGATCGCCGCCGGCGAGGGGCCGCGCGAAGGCTTCCTTGCCCTGGGCTACGCGAGCTGGGGGGCCGGGCAGCTCGACGAGGAGATGCAGGCCAACACCTGGCTCACCGCGCCGGCCACCGTGGACCTGGTGTTCGACGACGACCACACCACCAAGTGGCGGCGGGCGTTCGCCACCCTGCGCATCGATCCGTTGCAGCTGTCCGGTCATGCGGGCCATGCCTGAACGGTCACCAGGTGAACGCCCGCAGCATCGCGACCGGCGTCAGGCCTGACAGCCGCGCCTCCGCCATCGCCGCAGCGGCGTCATCGCCGATCGCCTCGCCATGGATGCCGCCCAGCACCCAGCACGCGTCGATCCCGGCAGCGGCGGCGCCGGCGATATCCGTGCGCAGGGAGTCGCCCACAGCGAGGGTTGCCGCGCGTTCGGTGCCGAGCAAGTCCAAGACGGGCCGATAGATCGCCGGGTCGGGCTTGCCGAGCGAGCGGACCGGCCCGCCCATCTCCTGGTAGCGCGCCGCCAGCGCGCCGGCGCAGATCACCCGCACGCCGCCACGGATGACTTCGAGGTCGGGGTTGGCGCAGACCATCGGCAGGCCATGGCGGGCGCAGTCCTGCAAAATGTCCTCGAACGCCCAGACGTCGAGCAGGGCGACGTGGTCGTCCGGCCCCGTGTTCAGCACGAAGCTGGCTTTGGCAGGCGCGTCGACGCAGATGAGGTCCAGGCCGTCCATGACGTTGCGGTCGCGCTCCGGCCCGATGTGGAACACCGTGCGTCCCAGCGCCGCGAACCATGGGTCGGCGCGGTCGCGCAACGCCAGGTGCACGGCCTCGCCCGAGGTCATGATGCCCGTGTAGAGCGACGGGCCGATGCCCATGCGGCGCAGCATCTTCTCCGCCGCATGGCCGCGGCGGGGCGCGTTGGACAGCAGCACGCAGCGCTTGCCGGCCGCTTGCAACTGCTCCAGGCAGTCGATCGCGCCGGGATATGGCTTCACGCCGTCGTGGATGACGCCCCACAGGTCCAGCACCAGCCCATCATAGCCGTCTGCCAGGTCCGCGAATCCGTCGCGCAAGATCATGCCTTGGTTCCGATCGCTTCGCTCACGCTGGCGAATCCTTCCTGTCGCAACGCCGCCGCCAGTTCCGTCCGCAGCCGCGGGATCAGCGCCGGCCCGTGCACGGCGAATGCCGCGTAGAGCTGGACCAGTTGGGCGCCGGCCTGCAGCTTGGCCATTACGTCGCGCCCGCTGCCGACGCCGCCGCAGCCGATCAGCGCCAGGCGGCCCTGGGCCAATCGCCAGGCCGTCGCCAGCATGGCCGTCGACGGCGTCATCAGAGGCGGACCCGACAGGCCGCCGGCCTCGCGGATGTGGCGGCCGCGCAGCTCCGCCGGTCGTTCCAGCGTGGTGTTCGACACGATCAGGCCGGCGACGCCGCAACCGACGGCGACTTCGACCAGCTGTTCCAGCGCGGCTGGCGCCAGGTCCGGCGCGATCTTGACGAACACGGGGCGGGGCTGCCGCAGCTGCATCACCGCCTGCAGGATGGCGCGCAGGCGGTCCTCCGCCTGCAAGCCGCGCAACCCGACCGTGTTGGGCGAGCTGACGTTCAGCGCGATGTAATCGGCGTGGGGCGAGACGGCGGCGGCCAATGCCGGGTAGTCACGTTCCGGATCGGCGCCGTCCTTGTTGATGCCGACGTTGGCGCCGATCACGGCGCCTGGCGGACGCGGCCG
>CAXSFF010000492.1:0-3808 GCA_964236035.1 uncultured Acetobacteraceae bacterium | reverse complement strand
AGAGCCTCGCGGAGCGCGTTGCCTGAGCCGGGCTGACGGGCCAGCCGCTTCAGGCTGGCGGGGAATGCCCTATGATGCCGGCCGCAACGGCTTGCGAGCACCCGGAATGACGATCGACGACGCGATCCACGACTTCGCCACCGCCAGCAACGCGTTGCCGCGCGATGCGATGCAGTGGTCGCTGGCGAACTGGGACGTGGCCGGCCCGCGGTTCACCGCCCTGGTCGAAGGCTATGCCAGCGGGGCCGACACCGCGGAGCAGACGGAGCGCGCGCTGTTCTTCGTGCTGCACCTGCTGGCGGAGCGGCGCGAGACGGCGGCGTTCGTCCCGCTGTGCCGCATCCTGGCCGACGCCGAGACCGCCGACCTGGTGCTCGGCGAGGGCCTCACGCAGACGTTGTGCGGCCTGCTGATCAGCCTGTTCGACGGCGACGCCGCGCCGTTGCAGGCGCTGGTCGAAATGGCGGCGGCCGATGATTTCGTCCGCGAGGGCGCGCTGCTGGCGCTGGCCTACCTCACCCGCACGGGGCGCTGGCCGGGCGAGGCGATGCGGGCGTACCTGCGGCGGCTGCGCCAGGAGCTGCCGCAGGAGAGCCACACGGTCTGGCTCGGCTGGGTGCTCGCGGTGGCGCACCTCGGCTATGCCGACTTGGCCGGGGAGGCCGAAACGCTGCTGCGCACGGGTCTGGTGCCGGAGGGCATCATGGGCCCTGGCGATTTCTGGCGCGACCTGCGCCGCGCGCTCGACGACCCGGCGGACATGGCCGGCTTCGACCACGACAATGTCGGCCCGTTCACCGATGCGGTCGGCGAGCTGTCGCGCTGGCATGACGAACCCGCGCCGGCGCCTGTCGTCAACCCGCTGCGTGGCGTCGGGCGCAACGACCCCTGCCCTTGTGGCAGCGGACGGAAATACAAGAAGTGCTGCCTGTCTGGTTAGCTCGATCCATTGAATATTTATTCAGAGACAAGTTCGTGAACAGCGTGCAGTCCATGCATCCGGCGCATCACTTGCCGGGTTTGGTGCAATGACGGCGGTATCAGGCCGGCACAATGGAATATGGGTAGGACACATAAATGCTGAGTCACGACGAGATGACCAACGCTGCGCTCGATGCGCTGCAACGCCGTGCCTTGTTCAAGAAGGCCGGCACCGGCCTGGCCGGCGCGGTGGTGGCCGCGACGCTGGCGGGGACCGCGTTCGGCTCCTCGCCTGCCGAGGCGGCTTCCTATGTTATCCCGCCCACTGCCAATCCCACCCCGATGGATGCCAACATCCTGAACTTCGCCCTCAACCTCGAGTATATCGAGGCGCAGTTCTACTCGAACGCACTGCTTGGCACCGGCCTGTCGGCGAACGACCTGGCCGGCGGTCCCGCCGTCTCCAGCTCCACCACACCCGGCGGCTTCACGTACTCCACGCCGGGCGCGACCCCGGTCGCCGCCGGCGCCACGGCAGTGCCGTTCGCCACGCCGATCATCCGGCAGCTTGCCCAAACGATCGCCGCGGATGAGATCGCCCACGTGCGTTTCATCAAGAACGCGCTCACCTCACTCGGCGCCACCCCGATCGCGGCGCCGGTTCTTGACGTGTCGGCGGCCGGCGCGTTCACCACCTTGGCCAAGGCGGCCGGCCTCATCTCCGGCAACCAGGTGTTCAACCCGTACCAGGACGAGAACGCGTTCCTGCTCGGCGGGTACATCTTCGAGGATGTCGGCGTGACAGCCTACGCCGGCGCCGCCGGCCTGCTTTCCATGGGCAGCGAGCTGGTGCAGTACGCGGCGTCCATCCTGGCCATGGAGGCGTACCACTCCGGCACCATCCGCACCCTGCTGAGCATCCGCGGCGGCGGAGCGGCGACGGATGCGATCTCCAGCCTGCGCTCCAATCTGTCGAGCGGTGCGCTGCCGGGCACCCCCAACGCCGATGACTTCGGCACGCTCGACACCGTCAACAACGTGGTCGTGCTGGCGCCGCGCGATGCCAACGCGCTGGCATACCGCCGCTCCACCGCCCAGGTGCTGAACATCGTCTACGGCAACTCGATGGGCAACACGGGCCTGTTCTTCCCGAACGGCCTGAACGGCGCGATCCGCTAAGCCTACCTGGACCGGGCCGGCGGCAATCCCGCCGGCCCGTTTCCTGCCTGTCCATGTCCGCCGCCGAACAACCCGGCAGCCGACTGCATGACCTTCACCTGATAGGCCTGGTTCAACAGCGGTGTATGGGAATGGTAGTTCCCGATCGCCCGCATCAGCTCGCCGCCTGTTTCATCAAGATAGGTGCGCAGCACCAACCCGGCCGCCGCGATATTGTAGCAGGCACGGCTTAACAGCTTTTGGCGAACTGCCGCCTCTGGCGAGTTGGTGTAGCGCGACAAAGCGGGCAGCCACCGGGTGTTGATCTGCATCAGCCCCAAATCTTCCGAGCCGTCGGCATTCACATGCACGCTCGCAAGCTGGCCGCCTTCCACCACATGAATAGATGGCAACACCCGCGGCGGGAGATTGTAGAGCGACGCGACTAACGCCATGCAGGCGGCGAACGGGACGGCCATCAGCCGACCCAGCCATTGCAACGGGAACCGTCATGCCTGAAACCGACCGCCGGCCCCGCGACGCCGGCTTCACCCTGCTGGAAATCCTGGTGGTGATCGCCATCCTCGGCCTGCTGATCGGCCTGGTGGCGCCTGCGGTGCTGCGTCAGCTCGGCGGCGCGCGCGTCAACATCGCCAAGCAGTCGATCGAACGGCTGGGCGCCGTGCTGGACCTGTACAAGCTCGACATCGGCTCGTATCCAACCACCGAGCAGGGCCTCGGCGCGCTGTCGGCCCGGCCGACGGGGGCGTCGAACTGGGCCGGCCCCTACGTGAAGGGCGACGCCGTGCCGCTCGACGCCTGGAACCACCCGTATTCCTATCGCGCGCCGTCGCAGCGCGGCGGCCACGACTACGACCTCTGCTCGCAAGGGCCGAACGGCACCGGCGGCGACGGCCAGATCTGCAACCCGTAAGGTCGGCGTCACCGCTGCAACCCCAGCCGGCGCCGCACCACCTCGTTCGGGTCCGCCGAGCCGGACGCCGGCAACGCGTTCAACTGCTGTGGCACGGCGGCGGAGCCACGCAGCTCGTCGCGTAAGTCCTGCGTCAGCGAGCGGGCGTCGCGCTGGTCCTGCACCACATGCGGCGTGATCAGCACCAGCAGCTCGGTGCGGGTGCGCGTGTTGGTCTGCTGCCCCGCCAGCGCGCCCAGCAACGGGATGTCCTTCAGCCACGGGATGCCCTGGTTCTGCCGCGAATCGGAGTCGCGGATCAGCCCGGCCAGCCCCACCGTCTGCCCGTCCTGGATCACCACGCGGGAGGTCACGCTGCGCTCGTTGAAGGTCGGCGAGTTCACCCCAGCCGTGGTGACGTTGGGGTCGACATCGCTGACCTCCTGCGCGATGTCCAGCGTCACCAGGCCGCCGCTGTTCACCCGCGGCGTCACCTGCATGATCACGCCCGTCTGCTGGTAGTTGATCGAGCTGACTACGGGCGCCCCCGAAGTCACCGTGCTCTGCGACGTCTGGCTGAGGTAGGGCACCAGTGCGCCGACCTGCAGCCGCGCCGCCTCGTTGTCGAGCACCAGCAGCTGCGGCGACGACAGCACCTTCACCTTGGTCACGGATTGCAGCAGGCTGAGCGCCGCCGACGTGTTGTTGGGACCGCTGAGCACGAAGCCGGGGAAGCCGCTGGCGAACGCCGCCGCCGCCGTGCCGAACGACAGCGCCCCTTGCAGCCCGGCCTTGAAGAAATACTGGGTGCCGTAG
>CAXSFF010000491.1:0-3813 GCA_964236035.1 uncultured Acetobacteraceae bacterium | reverse complement strand
GGACAGCGTCCATTCCGGGTAGACGAACTTCTCGATCGCCGTCCACATCAGGCCGAACGCCAGCCCGCCCGACAGCAAGGGCGCCCGCCAGCGCAGCGCCGCCGGCGTGCCGAGCGAGGTGAGCGCGAGGTGGCCGGCGATGCCTGGGAAGAACACGTAGTCGGTCATGTGGAACACGCCGAACTGGCTGATGCCGTAGCCATACAGAACACAGATCCCCGCGGCGGCCAGGATGCAGGTGCGGCGCCAGGCGGCGAACACGGCGACGGCGAACTGCAGCGCGCCCATCCAGCCGAAGCTGGCCATCAGCTCGGGCGTCAGCACGGCGTCGCCGTCGAGGTCCCACAGCACCACGGCGCCCTTGTCCCAGAGCAGCAGGAAGTAGGCGCCGATGGCAAGGCGGACCAGCTTCTCCTCCAGTTCGGCGTTGCGCGCGCCGCTGGAGGCAAGCGGCGGCCAGCGCCGGGCGACGGCGCCGTCGAGCAGGAAGCCGGCGTACACCAGCAGCACGAAGCCGGCGCAGATGACGGCGAACAGCGGCGTCAGCACGCGCGCCAGCGCAGCCGGCGGCTGCACGACGTCGACGGTCGAGCAGAACCATTTCACGTGGGCGGACGCCGGGCAGGGAAGCCCGCAAGCGGCCAGGACGGCGAACCAGCCACGGCAGGCGACGAGGGTTCGGAAAGGCCGCGCGCCGTCCAAGGACATGAATGCTGTATCCTCAGAGCATGCAGGGAGACAACGGGCGGCACAGGCATCCAGATGCGGCGAACGTTGCGGACCCGGCCATACCGCCGGCTGGCGCAGCAAACCCGGCGCACCACATTCCGCGCACAGCAGACCCCGCCTATTATAGACATGGAGCGATCATGGACGCCCGCCCGACCATCGACGCGCCCGACGACGACCCCTGGCTGTGGCTGGAGGACATCGACGGCGCCGACACCACGGACTGGGCCGACGCGCAGACCGCCGCCACGCTCGGCCGCTTCGGCGACGCCGGCTGGCGGGCGGACCGTGACGCGCTGCATGCCCTGCTGGACCGGCCCGACCGCATCGCCCTGGTCACGCGCCGGGCGGGGCTGCTGTATAATGTGTGGCGCGACGCCGCCAACCCGCGCGGGCTGTGGCGCCGCACGACGCTCGACCAGTTCCGCACCGACGCGCCGCAATGGGACGTGCTGATCGACGTCGACGCGCTCGCCGCCGCCGAGGGCGAGGACTGGATCTGGCAAGGCGCCACCACCCTGCCGCCGGAACACACGCGAGCGCTGATACGGCTGTCCCGCGGCGGCGGCGACGCCGTGGTGCTGCGGGAGTTCGACCTCGCCGCCCGCGCCTTCGTCCCTGGCGGCTTCGTGATGCCGGAGGCCAAGGGCAGCGCCGCCTGGATCGACGCCGACACGCTGCTGCTGTCCAGCGCGTCGGGCGGCGCCACCCGCTCCGGCTACGCCCGCACCGTGCGGCTGTGGCGCCGCGGCGTCGACCCGGCGGATGCCCCCGTCATCTTCGAGACCGACGCCGCCAACATGGCCGCCGGCGCCGATTACGAGCGGCTGGCCGGCCGCGTCGCCTTCGTGGAGCAGACGGGGTTCTTCGACGCCTGCATCAGCCTGGGCGACATCGACGGCCCGCGCCAGACGCTCGACCTGCCGACCGATGCCGAGTTGAACTGGCTGCATGACTGGCTGGTGGTGCGGCCGCGCACGCCCTGGACGGTGGCCGGGATTCTGTATGCGCCCGACACTGTGCTGGGCATCGGCTTGGCCGCGTTCCTGGCCGGCGACCGCAATTTCACCGTGCTGTTCACCCCGCAGCCGCGCGTCGCCGTGCAGGGCGTGTTCTGGGCCGGCGACCGCCTGGTGATCAGCATTCTCGACGAGTTGCGCCCCATATTCGAGGTCGTCACGCCGGGCGCCTGGACCAGCCACCGCCTGGAGGGCTTGCCCGCGATCGGCACCGTGCAGGCCTGGCCGCTGGACTCCGACCCCGACGACAGCGACGGCATGCTGCTCGCCTCCGTGCAGGACCCGCTGACCCCGCCGACGCTGATGCTGACCCATCCGGGGCTGCCGGCGCCCGAGATCCTCAAGCGCACGCCGCCCTCGTTCGACGCCGCCGGGCTGGTGCTGACCCGGCACGAGGCCGTCTCCTCCGACGGCGAGCGCATCCCCTACACCCAGGCCGGGCCACCTGGCGAAACCGGCGACGCCCCCGTGCATCTCGGCGCCTATGGCGGCTTCGCGATCTCCCGCCTGCCGAGCTACAGCGCCACCATCGGCAAGCTGTGGCTGGAGCGCGGCGGCACCGCCGTGGTCGCCAACATCCGCGGCGGCGGCGAGTTCGGCACCCGCTGGCACGATGCCGGCCGCCGCGCCGGCAAGGCGCTCAGCCACGACGACCTCGCCGCCGTCGCCGCCGACCTGGTCGCCCGCGGCGTGACCCGGCCCGGGCGCATCGCGGCCGAGGGCGGCTCCAACGGCGGGCTGCTGATCGCCAACATGCTGACCCGCTACCCCGAGCGGTTCGGCGCGCTGTTCTGCACCATCCCGCTGATCGACATGCGCCGCTACAGCCGCCTGTCCGCCGGCGCCAGTTGGATCGCGGAGTACGGCGACCCGGACGTGGCCGAGGACTGGGCGTTCATCCGCCACCTGTCCGCCTATCACGCTGCGGTCCCTGGCCGCCCGTACCCGCCGATCCTGCTCGCCACCGCGCGGCGCGACGACCGCGTGCACCCGGGCCACGCCCGCAAGATGGCCGCCAAGCTGCAGGCGATGGGCTGCCCGGCCTGGTTCTACGAGCCGGCCGCCGGTGGCCACGGCTACGGCAAGGACAACGCGGAGGTGGCGGCGTTCGCGGCGCTGGGGATGGCGTTCCTGCGGCGCTCGATCGGCTGGGGCTGATTTGCCCTTCCGCCTCGACACCGCTACCTCCAGCCGCCCAACCACAACGAGATGCCCATGTCGCCGTTATCGCTGAGCAAGGACAAGATTCGCGTCCTGCTGCTGGAGGGCATCAACGACAGCGCCGCCCAACTGTTCACGGACGCCGGCTACGGCAGCGTCGAGCGGCTGAAGAAGGCGCTCGACGGTGCCGCGCTGACGCAGGCGCTGGATGGCGTGCACATCCTGGGCATCCGCTCCCGCACCCAGTTGACGGAGCCCGTGTTCGCCGCCGTCAACCGGCTGATGGCGGTCGGCTGCTTCAGCGTCGGCACCAACCAGGTCGAGCTGGAGGCGGCGCGCATCCGCGGCATCCCCGTGTTCAACGCGCCGTTCTCCAACACCCGCAGCGTGGCGGAGCTGGTGATCGGCGAGATCGTCATGCTGCTGCGGCGCATCACCAGCCGCAGCGAGGCGGCGCACGCCGGGCGCTGGGACAAGTCCGCCGATCAGAGCTACGAGGTGCGCGGCAAGACGCTGGGCATCGTCGGCTACGGCAGCATCGGCACCCAACTGTCCACCCTGGCGGAGGCGATGGGCATGCGGGTGATCTACTTCGACGTCGCCGACAAGCTGCGCCACGGCAACACGGAGCCCGTCGGCAGCCTGATGGAGCTGTTGGCGCAGTCCGACGTGGTGAGCCTGCACGTGCCGGAGACGCCGGCGACGCAGAACATGATCGGCGCGGCGCAGATCGCGGCGATGCGCCCGGGGTCGTACCTGATCAACAACAGCCGCGGCACCGTGGTCGATTTGGCGGCTCTGGCGGCGTTCCTGCGCTCGGGGCACCTGAACGGGGCCGCCGTGGACGTGTTCCCCGTGGAGCCGGCGGGAGCGGCGGAGCGTTTCCACACGCCGTTGCAGGGCT
>CAXSFF010000490.1:0-3826 GCA_964236035.1 uncultured Acetobacteraceae bacterium | reverse complement strand
CACCTCGGTGGCCAGCCGCTCTGGTGCCACGTTCGCCACCGAGGATGGATCGAGCCGGGCCAGGCAGAGGGTGCGTAATTCCTGGAAATTGGCGGCGGGCTTTTCCGGCACTGGGACGGCGGCAGGCGGCGGCGGCGCACGGGGCAAATCCGGCCACACGGCGACATCGGTGCGGCGGCGGCCGAAATTGGGACCGGCGCCGCTCACCGGCGCGACCGCCGGGTGCCGAACAGGCCCCAGCGCCGGGTAGTGCGGCTGGCGGCCTTGCTCGCGATCATGGAGGAGTCGAGCAGCCGCTCGAACGCGACCTGCTTGGCCAGTTCCACGATGCCTGCGTGGAACGCGCCTTTCGCGGCTGCTGCGGGTTCGCCCATGGTGGCGGCCTGCGCGATCTGCCGCGGCAGGTCGGGGATGGCGACGTCGATCTTGGTTTCGAGCGCGTCCTCGACCTGCCGCCGGGTCAGCCCGCCGGCGACGCCGAGCCGGTTCAGCACCAGCACCGCGCGCCGCGTCTGCAACGGCCCCTGCGGCAGGGCCAGCAGGCGCAGCGTGTCGCGCACGGAGGCGAGGGTCGGCTCCAGCACCAGGACGCGCTGGTGCGTGAGGTCCAGCAGGTCGCGGTAGAGCGGCATCGGGGCGAACGGCACGTCCGCCACCACGATGTTGTAGCGCCGATGCAGCACCTGCAGCAGTTGGCGAGCGGCGTCCGGCGCGTAGGCCGGTTGCTCCGACAACAGCTCCTCGCCGGCCAGGAGGTGAAGGCGGTCGGCGCCGGCATGGCTCACGGGCTGCGCCGCGCGCTCGATGAACAGCGGGTCGATCCGGTCCGGCGATGCGAGCGCGGTGCGCAGGCCGGCGCTGGTCTTGGCGTCCAGCATCATGGCCGTGGTGCCCATGTGCAGGTCGGGGTCGAGCAGCAGCGTGTGACGCCGGGCATCGACCGCAAACAGCCAGGCGAGCTGGGTGGCGACCGTGGTGGCGCCGACGCCGCCGCGCACGCCCGTGATGGTCACGGTGCGCCCGCTGTTCGCCTTTTCGCTGGCGGCGGCGTGGCCTGCGATCAGCGGGCCGAAATGCCGCGCCACCCGGTCGCGGGTCAGAGGCTTGGCAAGGTACTCGAGCGCGCCAAGGCCTTTGGTCACCTGCCGGTAGAAGTCGAGGTCGTTGGCATCGCCGACCACCAGGACGTGGACGTCCGGCTCGACCACCTCGGCGAGGTTGGCGAGTTCGCTCAGCGGGTCCTCGCCGCCGACGTCGACGATCAGCGTGCGTGGGGTGGGCATGCGCTGCAAGGCGGCGATGGCGGAGCGGATGCCGCCGCGGCGCACCTCGATGCCCTCGCGGGCGGCGTCGGCGAGGCCCTCGCGCAGGGCGGCCTCCGTCTCGGCCGTGGTGATGAACGCGACCAGCGCCGCGCGGTCGTGGCGGGCGGTTGGCAGGCTCTGGCCGACGACGGGCGCAGGCGACGGCTCACCGAGGGACAGCGGGGCGAGGTCGTTCGGCATCAGCGGGCCTCCGAGCGGGTCACGACCGCGATGCCCCGCCCGCGTTGCCGCGGAACAGCAGGACGGTCGCGGGGACGGGTGGGCGCGTGGGCTGGCTCAGCGCGCGGGCGACATCGCCGCTCCATGTTACCTGAGGCGGGGTCACCTGCGGCGGGATAGGCATATCGACATCGGTGGCGGCGGACCGCAGGGAGATGACGAGCTTGCCAAGCCGCAACGCGAGGGCGAGGCGCTCCGCCTGCGCCGACGACACCTCAAGGGTCAGGGTGCGCGTGGCCTTGTGCTCGGCATCGTCCGCCATCTCGCCCTGCATCAGTTGCTGGTCGACGGCGACAATGCGGATCTTCGTCAGCACCGTTTCGGCCGCGTAATGGCGGCGGGCCAGGGTGTCAGCGGCGTCGAAGGATTGAGTGAGGATGAGATCGATGCGGTCCCCGGGCCAGATCAGCCCCCAATCCGAGGCGACCTCGTTCAAGCCGAGGGTCATCGCGCGCATGCCCGGCTCCAGCACGGCGGCGAGGAAGCCATGCTCGCCGGGGCGCAGGATGTCGCCGGACAGCACGGCCTGCCCCTCGCCGACGCCGTGGCGCAGCATCGCGCCCTCCAGCTGCCCGCGCGCTGCGGGCGTGTCGGCGGTGGCGCCCGGCGGCACCTGATTGGCGGGGAGCGCCTCGGCGTGAAGGTCGGCGGCCTTGAGGAAGGTGCCGGCGCGCAGCGGATGCGCCGCGACCATGATGCTGACCGGCGGGGGTGGCGGTGGCGGCGGGGTTGGCGCGATCTCCGCGACCTTGGCCTCCGGGGGTGGCGGCGTCGGCAGGCTGCTGAACCAGGCGACGGCGCCGAAGCCGAGCAGGCCGGCGGCCATCAGGGCGAACAATGCGATGCGCAGAAGCATCTGCGTCAGCCTCCGGCCAGGGTGATGAACGCGCCTGTCGCGATGGCGCAGGCGTAGGGCAGCGAGCGGCACTGGCGGATACGCCGCCGCTCGACGCGGGCGATGCGGGCCAGCAGGGCGGACGGCCGCACGGGACTTGGCCGCGGCATGATCGAGCGCATCGCCAGGTAGGCGAGGGCCAGGACGCCGCCGGCCAGGGTCACGGACAGGATCAACGACAGGACGAAGTGGAAGGGCACCACGGTAGCCGCCGCGCCAAGCAGCTTGACGTCGCCGCCGCCCAGCAGCCCGCGCCGCCACAGCAGCGCGCAGACGATGAACACGGAGGCGCCAGCCGCGGCGCCAATAAGGAGTTCGCTGGACAGGAGGCGTAGTCCCAGTCCGTCGACGGCGAGGGCCGCCGGCAGCCAGTTGGGAACTTGGCGGAAGGCGATGTCCAGCATTGCCGCGATGACAAGCAATACGGTCGCGATCAGGATTGGTGCATCGGCGACGGCAGTGGACATGACTTGATCCGGATAGATGCGTGAGTCATGCAGGAAGCCGGGCAGGCCTGGAAGCAACTTGCCCGGCTTTGCTAGACGAAACCGGCCGAGGTGGTAAACGGGCCGGATAGGCTGATGCCGACCTGGGTTGCCCCAATCAGCGTTACTCCGACAGTTAGTCTACAGGCCTTGAAAATCATCTTAGACCGTCGGTAGTGTAGTTCATGCTTCCTCTAGGAGGTTATGTTTTACTATGCAGAAACTAGATCTGACCTGCGATGGTCGTAAACTTGCCGCTTACATTAGTACCGAGCGAGGTGACGCCTGCCACCATCACTCCAGCGATTAGAGCGGCAATCAGCGCGTATTCCAGAGCCGTCACGGCGCGTTTGTCGGTCTTTAGCTCGATCCATAGCTTCAAAAACCCAATCATGTTTCGGCTCCTATCCCACGTCCAGGGGTTGACGGCTGGTTTCGTCGGCGATTACTGCTGACAGGAGGCAACGTAGGAGAACTTTATTGTTAAAAGGTTAATGGAATGGCCAAGTCGCCTCAGGTTTGTATTTTAAACGCGATGAGCACGTACGCTCAGGCCAACGGTGTCGAGGCCCGGTTGCTTTGCCCTCATCACGACCCGCCGCCCGGCGGCGTGTCGTTCAACAGCTTTGCTGACAGAACCCTGGACAACCCCGCCTAAAGACACACCGCACGGACGCGAAACGTAGTTCTGATGCCAACGACGTCGGACAGTGATCCGTCTGCCGATACCCGTCATTGCGAACCGCCGCTTGGCGGTGTGGCAATCCAGGGCCGCGCGACGGAAACCCGCCGCGTGGCCCTGGATTGCCGCGTCGCAAGCGCTCCTCGCAATGACGGCTGAGAGGTCATACCAACGGCCCTTTGTTCTGACTCAAACGTGAGTAGGAGCGGCTCGGTCGGGT
>CAXSFF010000489.1:0-3827 GCA_964236035.1 uncultured Acetobacteraceae bacterium | reverse complement strand
CACGCGCCTGCGTCCAGCAAGGCACTCCTTCGCGGACACTGGACGGCCCCCTGCTAACCCGTTCAAACAACATAGCCTGCCCTGCCGCTCCGGCGCACCCTTTTCTGGACATCCCATGACCGCCATCGACCGCACGGCATACCCGCGCCCCGGCACGCGGCTGACCGGGGAGGAGCTGGCCGCCCGCTACGACCTGACTGAGGCTGACCTGGCCTTCCTTCATGCAAGCGCGCGAACCGGCGCTGGGCGCCTGTTGCTGGCGACGCTGCTCAAGACGCGCCGGGACCTCGGAAGCTTCCCAGCGCCAAATGCGGTTCACGCCGGCACCGTGGCTCACTTGGCCACGCAGCTTGGGGTGACGGAAGCGGCGGCATGGCCTGACGAAGTGCGACTTACCAAATCGCTCTACCGCTACCAAGCAGCGGTGCGGACCCACCTTTCGGTCACGGCGTATGGCGACACGGCCGAACAGATGGTGGCCGGCATCGTCCTCAACGCGGCCGAAACCATGAGCGACCCGGCCGACCTCATCAACCGGGCGGTTGAGGCCCTGGAGGCGGCCGCCATCGATCTGCCGGCATTCAGCACCCTTGACCGGTTGGTGAGTCGATTGCGCGCTGAAGTTCACGGCCGTCTGTACAGCCGCGTCATGGCGCGCCTTGTGCCGGGCCCTGCGGCGGTGCTGGAAAGCTTGCTGGTCAAGCTCCCTGGCAGCGTCACCACAGGCTTCAACCGTTTGAAGCAGGCGCCCGGGCCTGCAACCCCCAAGACGGTCACGCTCTGGACCGACCGCCTCGGATGGATGGACGGCCTGATCGATCCCGATCCGCTGTTGGAAGGCATCGCGCACACCAAACTGCGCCAGTTCGCCGCCGAGGCCGCGGCTCTCGAGGTGGG
Organism: uncultured Acetobacteraceae bacterium; assembly: GCA_964236035.1. Taxonomy (GTDB): domain Bacteria; phylum Pseudomonadota; class Alphaproteobacteria; order Acetobacterales; family Acetobacteraceae; genus CAXSFF01. Next base: position 2,930 of record CAXSFF010000489.1, on the reverse strand, counting down.
CGACCTCCTCGACATCGCCCAGCCGGGCAGGCGGCATACCCTGTTGCTTGCCCTGCTGCGTCAGGCCCGGATGCGATGCCGTGACGAGTTGGTCGAGATGCTGCTGCGCCGCGTCCGGCGGACCCAGGCCGCCGCGAAGGAGCAACTCGACGCCCTACACGAACAACACCGGGCCATCGAGGAGAACCTGATCGGCATCTTCGGCCAGGTTCTGGAGGCCGAGCAGTCGCAGAACAGCGACGCCGATTTCGGGTGCCAAGCCAGAAAGCTCCTGGCGCGCCAGGGCGGCGTCGCGGCCCTGGCCGAACAGTGCGAGACCGTTTCAGCCTGGCATCGCGGCAACGATCTGCCCCTCCTCTGGCCCATCCACGCCAAGCACCGCGTCCTGCTGTTCCGGCTTCTTGACCTGATGGACATCCAAACCGCAACCCAGGATCGCAGCTTGCTGGATGCGCTGGCCGTGGTGAGCGGGAACCGCCACGCACGCCGCGACGAGGTGGAGGGCGGCGTTGATCTCGGCTTCGCGTCGCTTCGCTGGCAGGCATTCGTCGCCAAGCGGCGATCCGGAACAGGCACGCTGGACCGGCGGGCGCTGGAGGTGTGCGTGTTCGTCCACCTGGCCAATGCGTTGCAGACCGGCGACGTGTTCGTCGTCGGCGCTGAGACTTTTGCCGATTACCGCGCCCAGCTCCTGCCCTGGGCCGAGTGTGAAGTCCTGCTGCCCGCCTATTGCGCCGCCCTTGGCATTCCCGAGCGCGGCGTGGATTTCGCTGCAATGCTGAAAGCCGAGCTGACGACGCTCGCCGCCGCGGTCGACAGCGAGTTCCCGGCCAACACCGAGTTCAGCGTCGATGCCGGCGGGACTCCGCACCTGAAGCAGTTGGCTATGACAGAGCAGCCATCCGGTCTGGCCGAATTCGAGCAGGAGGTCCGCGCCCGCATGACAGAGCGCCACCTGCTCGACATCCTCAAGCGCGCCGACCACTGGTCCGGCTACACCCGCCATTTCGGGCCGCCGTCGGGCTCCGACCCCAAGCTCGCCCACGCCGTCCAACGCTACCTGTTCACGGTGTTCGGCTACGGCTGCAACCTCGGGCCGGGCCAAACCGCCCGGCACGCTCCCGGCGCCGCATCGGCCCAGGCATTGCGGCGGACCAACGCCCAGCACGTCACCGCGGGCAAGCTGGAAGCCGGGATGGTCGACGTCATCGACCAGTATGCCCGCTTCTCCTTGCCCCGGCATTGGGGCGGCGGCCGCGCGGCGATCGCCGATGGCACCCACGTCAAGCTGCGCGAGAACAACCTGCTCGGCGCCCGGCACATCCGATACGGCGGTTACGGCGGGATCGCCTACCATCATATCGCGGACACCTACGTCGCGCTGTTCACCAGCTTCATTCCTTGCGGCGTGTGGGAGGCCGTCCACATCCTGGACGGGTTGTTGAAAAACCGTTCCGTCATCCAGCCCGATACGCTGCACGCCGACACGCAAGGGCAAAGTGAGCCGGTCTTCGGCTTGTGCCGCCTCATGGGCATCAAGCTGATGCCGCGCATGCGCGGCCTGGGCGAGGTGACTTTCTATCGCCCGGCAAAGGGAGCCCGCTACGAGCACATCGACGCACTGTTCACCGGCGATCTCGACTGGAATCTGATCGCCACGCACGCGCGGGACATGCTCCAGGTTGTGCTGTCCATCCAAGCCGGGCGGGTCATGCCGTCCATGCTGTTGCGTAAGCTCGGCACCGACAACCGCCGCAGCCTGCTCTACCGCGCCTTTCGCGAACTCGGCCGGGTCGAGCGCACCTTGTTCTTGCTTCGCTTCTTTTCCAGCACCCAGGTCCGCCAAGTCATCCGCGCGGAAACCACCAAGATCGAGGCCTACAACGACTTCCTGGACTGGGTGTCGTTCGGCGGCCCGGTGATCAAGAGCGGCGATCCCGTCGAGCAAGAGAAGCAGCTCAAATACGCCAGCCTGGTCGCCAACACGATCATGCTATCCAATGTCGCCGACCTGACCCAGGTGTTGTCCGACATGGCCAGGGACGGCCACGCCGTGACACCCGAACTGGCCGCCTTAACCAGCCCTTACACTCGCGGGCACATTCTACGCTTCGGCCGATACGCCCTCGACATGGAAGACTTGCCAGGCCCACTCGACCCACAGCCGCTCCCATTCGAGCAACCCACGTGACGCTTTTTACACGTATCCCGAACCTACCCCATGATACGCCCGGCGCGCCGCCGGTAGACGCCACAATTGTCAAGCTCGATGACCATCGCCGCTTCGCACAACGAGAGCGGCGTCACAAGGTCGAACCGAGCAGTCTTGATTTCTAGCACGCACAGCTTCTCGTGCCAATGCACGGCGCGGGTCGTGGCAAGGAATCAGTCTTTAAACCCGGCATCCCCGGCGGTGGCCTGTCCCTCCACGTCCACCAGCTTGGCGGCGAGGCTCTGCACGAGGTCGAAGGTGCTGACCCCGCTGTTATGGCCGAACATCTACCGCATCTCCGGGCCGAAGCAGGTGTGTAGATCTTCAATGATGTAGAGGCCGCTTGGCTGCAGGGTCGGGTACAGCGCCCTCAGGCAGGAGATCTGGTCCTTCCAGACGTGCCTCGACTTTGGCCATTTAGCACCGGCTGAGCTGGGCGCGGCCAACCGTCACGGTGCATAGCAAACGGCTTCGATGATGCGCTGGACGGCAGGGCTTATCGGTTCGGTCATGTCGGGGCCGCCCGCCGATATGACGATGCGTTCGAACCAGAGATGCCGCCGTAGGCGCGCGAGCGCGTCGGCAAACGTCGGTGCTGGTTTCGGGTACCAAGCCGCCCGGCGTGGCGACAGGACCAGGCGTTCTGCGTTCTGATGCACATACAGCGTGACCGCGCTGTAGAGGCCGAGCAACAACGGAGTGGTCCGAAACACCGCCG
>CAXSFF010000488.1:0-3832 GCA_964236035.1 uncultured Acetobacteraceae bacterium | reverse complement strand
GCTTCATCAGGCGATACCACTCGATCCACTTCGCGCCGGGGATGCGGCCCTTGCGCGGGCAGAAATCCGGCCCGTACGGCGAGCTGCTGGTGCCGATCCACTCGTCCACGTCGCGCACGTCCAGCTTGACGATGGAATCGTCGCCGAGCGAGGCCAGCACGGCGTCACGGTCCAGCATCATGTGCAGCCCGGCGTCGGAATGCGGGAACGTCTTGGCCGCCGGGGTGGCCGGCTCGACCGTGACGGACATCCCTGCCGCCTTCCAGGCAACGAACCCGCCATGCAGGATCATCGCCTTCGGATAGCCGAGGAACTGCAACAGGAAATAGCCGCGGCAAGACTGGCCGAAGCCCGAGGCCATGCTCTCCTCGTAGAACACCGCCGTCTCCTCGCCGCCCAGCCCGGCGCCGCCGAACGCGTCGGCGAACTTCTGCCGCAGCTCGGCCATGGCTTCGGGCGTGGACATCGCCAGGTAGGTGAAGATGTCGTGCAGGTTGACCGCGCCGGGGATATGCCCCTCGGCGTAGGCGGCCGGGTTGCGGGTGTCGATGACGACGACCTTCCCGTCATCCGGCGACAGCATCCCGGACAGCTCCGCGGGGGTCAGCAACACTTTCTCGCTCATCGACGATACCTCCTGGTGTTGGTCGGCCTGGCTGACGGCGGCAGGGATCAGTGCTGGCCCAGCAACTCGATTTCCTGCCGCAGGTGCTTGATGGACGGGGTGATGATGGCCACGAAGTAGCTCTCGCGCAGCAACCGGCTGACCGTCGATCCCTCCAGGTAGCCGCGGGCGCCGCTGTGCAGCAGCGCCGCCTGCGACGCATCTAACGACAGCTCGCTGCAACGCAGCCGCGCGGTCAGCACGCTGCGGACGTAGGCAGGCGAGGGGTCGAGCGGGGTCGCCGCCAGCCGCTCGATCTCAGCCTGCAAGCTGGCCAGCTCGTCCTCGAACTGGGCTACCTGCCGCGGCAGGTAGCGGTTGGTGGCCCCCAGCGACTGGTTGGCCTCGTGCATGGCGGCGATGCAGGCGCGGATGACGCCCAGGCCCATGCCAGACTGCAACAGGATGAAGCCGGGCTTCACCAGCTTGACCATGTCGCCGAGCGGGTCGGCCAGGATGTCGGACGCCGGGATGAACGCCTTGCGCAGCAGCACGGAGTAGGTGCCGGTGCCTTCGAGCGCGATGAAGTGGGCGCTCTGGCGAATCGACACGCCGGGCTGGCCGCAGCGCAGCATCGCCATGAAGCGGTGCGCCGGGTCGGCGGCGTCCTGTAGCACGGTGCCGAACCAATGGCCGTCGCCGAGGTTGGACACCCACGGCAGCACGCCCGACGCGATGTAGCCGCCCTCGACCGGTTCCGCCCGCAACTTGAACCGCTCAATGCCCGACAGCGCCTTCACGGGGTTCGACAGCCCCGTGCCGCCGAGCAGCCCGGCAGAGGCGATTTCAGGCTGCAAGCGGTCGCGCAGGGCGGCGTTGCCCGTGTTTTCCAGATACCAACCGCAGGCGTCCTGGCACCACATGCAGAACGCGGTCGACATGCAGCTGGCTGCGACCTCGGCCATGGCTCGGATGGCGAAGGCAAGGTCCGGGGAGGACAGGCACGTCTGTCCCGCCAAGTGGGCGCCGAACGCGCCGGCGCCGCCCAGGGCGCGCATGGTCTCGACCGGGTAGAACCCCTTGGCGTCGATATCGGCGGCCATCGGCGCGAGGTCGGCGGCGATCTGACGAATCGACGCCATTGCGTCCACGGCGGCCGTGGAGACGAACGGAGGCACGGACACCGCCTGGGCCTGGCTGACGTCAATTGTCACGGCGTTGCTCCTGGTGGTGTCCGTGCATTGTGTCTAGCCCGCCGCCACGTCCAAGGCGACCGGCTTGGTGAACGTGTTGGCGACCGGCGACCACACCGTGGCGTGGGCGATCAGCGCGTCGCGGTCCGCGTCCGAGGCGTCGCTCTCGAGGTTCACCTTGACCCGCACCGCGTCGAAGCCGACCGGTTTCGGCGAAACGTCGCCGGTGCCCCACACCGCGGTGATGTTGATGTCGGCCTCCAACTCCAGCTCCAGCTTCTGGATGGTGATGCCGCGGGCAACGGCGTTGGCATGGATGCCGACCGCCAGGCACGAGCCGAGCGCCGCCAGCGAGGCTTCGGACGGGTTCGGCGCCGTGTCGTCGCCGAGCAGGCCCGGCGGCTCGTCGACGATATAAGGCGGCAGGTTGCGGATCATGTTGAGGTGACGGAAGCGGCCCTCGGCGATGGTGGTGCACTTCAGCGTCCGGAGCGCCTGCGGGTTGGCGCGGCCCTTGGCGATCAGCTCGTCCAGTCCCGTCTTGTCGATCGGCGCGAGGCAGCCGGTCATCGCGGTCGGCGGCTTGGCAGTGGTGGCGCTCACGGCAAATCTCCTGTTGCGTGCCGGCTTGGCGCCGGACTTCCCTGCCGATGTGGCAGGCTCAGCCACTCTAGCAAGCCAAGACAGACCTGTCTGTCTCAAACTATGATAGCAAGACTGATGCCAGGCGTGTCGGAGGAGGCGCTTGACGCAGATGGCCCCGATCCTGGCACACTCCCGCCATGGAACAGCACGGGGATATCGGAGCGGACGTGAAACCACTGATGAAAAAGCAGGCAGAAGCAGTCGATCCGGTCATACGGCATCCAGGGATCGAGCAATTGCCGCTTCGCGCGCGGCAAGACCTGCCGCACGAGCGCATCCTCCGCGTTGCCCGGGAGATGTTCTGCCGCGACGGCATCCACGCCACCGGCATCGACCGTATCCTGGCGCTCGCTGCCGCGTCCAAGATGACCCTGTACTCGCATTTCGGCTCCAAGAACGGCCTGCTGCGCGAGGTGCTGGTGCGTGAGGGCGACGACTGGCGCGCCGCGTTCTTCGCCGCCGTCGCCGCCGCGACGCCCGCCGGGGAGAGCCCGCTGCCGCAGCTCGTGGCCGGCCTGGGCAGCCTGTTCCACGGGGGGGGCTTCTACGGCTGCGCCTTCATGAACGCGATCGCCGAGCACACCAAGGGCGAGGCATGGCTGCGCGACCTGGCCGCCGAGCACCACCGCCACATCCTCCAGGCGCTGCGCGACCATGCCGCCGCCGCCGGCTTTCCCGAGCCGGCGATCACCGCGCGGCAACTGCTGCTGATGCTGGACGGGGCCATCGCGGCGCTGATGGTGACCGGCGACCCGGCGGTGCTGGAGATCGCGGAGCGCACCCTGCGGGCGATCCTGCGCCAGGACTAAATTGACCACGGCGGTTAGTTGGTTTACCACGCAAAACATGCTTGAGCAGGCTGAACTCGACGATGACGAGCGTTATTCGGTGCCGGCCCTGGACCGCGGCCTGCGCATCCTCGGCCTGTTCACCCGGGAGCAGCGCCGGCTGAGCCTGACCGACATCGCCAGGGCGCTCGACCTGTCGCGGTCCAGCGTGTTCCGGCTGATCTTCACCCTGGAGCGCGGCGGCTTCCTGTCCCGGGTCGGCGACCGCCAGTACCAGCTCGGCACCGGCGTCCTTCGCCTGGGCTTCAGCGTACTGGCGCAGCAGGACGTCGCCGAGGTGGCCCGGCCGCTGCTGGAGGCGTTGCGCGACCAGGTCGGGGCGTCCGCGCATCTTGGCGTCCTGATCGGCGCGGAGGTGCTGTACCTGGTGCGGGCGCCCTCGCATCAGGGAATGATCAGCAACGTCTCCGTCGGCTCGCGGCTGCCGGCGCTTTGCACCACCATGGGCCGCATCCTGCTGGCCAGCCTGCCGGCGCCGGCGTTGCATGCCCTTTATCAGGACGCCCTTTCACCAAGCCAGCTTCGCGAGCTGGCGGCCGACC
>CAXSFF010000487.1:0-3860 GCA_964236035.1 uncultured Acetobacteraceae bacterium | reverse complement strand
CGGCGGCGCCGTTGGCCTCGCACCACCCATAGAACCCGGCGTCGCCGATCAGCCCCGCCTTCAGCACCTCCGCATAGCCGGCCCGCTTCTCCCGCGGCGGCAGCGTGGCCAGCGTGCCCGTGTCCGCCAGCACCATGCGCGGCTGGTGGAACGCACCGATCAGGTTCTTGCCCCGCGCCGCGTTGATGCCCGTCTTGCCGCCGACGCTCGAATCCACCTGCGCCAGCAGCGTCGTCGGCGCCTGCACGAACGGCAGCCCGCGCAGCGCCGTCGCCGCCGCGAACCCGGCCAGGTCGCCCACCACGCCGCCGCCCAGCGCGATCACCGTGGTACCGCGCTCCGGCCGCGCCGCCAGCAGCTCGTCCATCAGCGCGCCGAACCCGGCCAGCGACTTCGACGCCTCGCCGGGCGGCACGGTGATGCACGTCGTCTCCACTCCCGTCTGCGCCAGCCCGTCCAGCAATGCCGGCAGGTGCAGCGCCGCCACGTTGGCGTCCGTCACCACAATCGCCCGCCGCTGCGGCATCACGGGCGCCAGCAGCGCGCCGGCCCGGGCCAGCAGGCCACGGCCGACCACCACGTCATACGATGTGCTCGGCAGGCGCACGCCGAGCCGGCGCGGCGGCTGCCACGCGGCGATGGCGGCGGCGACGGTGCGGGTGGCTTGGTCCAGGCTGTCGTCGCCGCAGTCGATCACGATGTCCGCCTCCGCATAGATCGGGTAACGCTCGGCCGCCAGCCGAGCCAGGATCGCCGCCGGGTCGCCGTGCGCGAGCAACGGGCGGCTGCGGCGGGTGGCAACGCGCCGGGTCAGCACGGGCAAAGGCGCGCGCAGCCAGACGGAGGTGGCATGGGCGCGGATCGCCGCCCGCGTCATCGGGTCCATCACCGCGCCGCCGCCGGTCGCCAGCACCATGGGGCCGTCGCGCAGCAGCCGCAGGATCACCTGGCGCTCGCCGGCGCGGAAATACGGCTCGCCGAAGCTGGCGAACAGCTCGGGCACGCTGCGCCCGGCGGCGGCCTCGATCTCGGCGTCCGAGTCGCGGAACGGCAGCCCCAGCCGCGCGGCCAGGCGGCGGCCGATGGCGGTCTTGCCGGCGCCCATCAGGCCGATCAGCACGATGGTGCGCGGCTGCGTCGAAATCGGGTCGGGCGCGCCCCTCGGTGCGGGGAGCGCGTTGTTGCGTGTCATGACGGCGGAGGCTAGCACACTCCTCCCTCTCACGGCCAAGGACGGCGGATGCGCCAGATACTCCTGATCGTCATCCTTGCGGTGCTGGTGCTGCTCGGCGTCGGCGTGCTGCTGCTCGGCGCTTTCCCACCCACGCCCGCGCCGACCCCCGTGCAGCACGTGCTGCCGAACGACCGTTTCCAACCGCAGCAGTGACCGACCGCCACGTCGAGTCGTTCCTGGAAATGCTGGCGGCCGAGCGGGGCGCCGCGCGCAACACGCTGGCGGCGTATGCGGCGGACCTGGCGGATTTCGCCGCCTTCGCCGCGGCGCGCGGGCACCGGCCGGCCGCTGCGCCCGCGGACGCGCTGCACGCCTACATGGCCGGGCTGCACGCCGCCGGATTGGCGGCGCGCACGGCGGCGCGGCGGCTGTCGTGCCTGCGCCAGTTCCACCGCTTCCTCGCGCGCGAGCTGGTGCGCTCCGACGACCCTACCCACGCGCTCGACACGCCGCTGCTGCCGCGCAGCCTGCCGAAATACCTGGCCGAAGCAGAGGTGGACGCGTTGCTGGCCGCCGCCACGGAGCGCCCGGGCCGCGGCGGGCTGACGGCGGCGGCGGCGCTGGAGACGCTGTATGCCACGGGGCTGCGGGTGTCGGAACTGCTTGGGTTGAAGCGGACGGCACTGGATGGGGCGGCGGAACTGCTGCTGGTGCGCGGCAAGGGCGGCAAGGAACGCCTGGTGCCGATGTCGGCGAGCGCCCATCGCGCGGCGGCGGCGCTGATGGCGGACGCGCCCGGCAGCCCGTGGCTGTTCCCGGGCCGGGAGCCGCGGTCCGCCATGACGCGGCAGGGCTTCGGCCTGATGGTCAAGCAGGTGGCGCTGGCCGCCGGCATCGACCCGGCGCGGGTGTCGCCGCACGTGCTGCGGCACTCGTTCGCCTCCCACATGCTGGCCCGCGGCGCCGACCTGCGCAGCCTGCAGACCCTGCTCGGTCACGCCGACATCGCCACCACGCAGATCTACACCCATGTCCTCGCCGAGCGGCTGCAACATCTGGTGGAGGCGCACCACCCGCTCGCCCTACAACGCCAGCAGGGCTAACGGGACTGGCGGACCGATCGTTCCGTGCTAGAGCAGCGCGCCATGCGACACTTCCTGGATTTCGAAAAGCCGATCGCCGAACTTGAGGGCAAGATCGACGAGCTTCGGCGCATGCAGGACGCGATGCAGGAGCCCGGCGGCATCAACATCGCCGAGGACATCGCCCGCCTCACCGACAAGGCCGACAAGCAGCTGCGCGCCACCTACGCTCGGCTGACGCCCTGGCAGAAGGCGCAGGTCGCCCGCCACCCCGACCGGCCCAAGGCGCTGCACTACCTCGATGCGCTGATCACCGACTACCTGCCGCTCGCCGGCGACCGCGCGTTCGCCGAGGACGCCGCCATCGTCGGCGGCATCGGCCGCTTCAACGGCCGCCCCGTCATGGCGATCGGCACGGAGAAGGGCAGCGACACCGACGCCCGCGTCGCCCACAACTTCGGCATGGCGCGCCCCGAGGGCTACCGCAAGGTGCGGCGGCTGATCGAGCTGGCCGGGCGCTTCGGCCTGCCGATCCTGACCTTCGTCGACACCGCCGGCGCCTTCCCCGGCATCGACGCGGAGGCGCGCGGGCAGGCGGAGGCCATCGCCCGCTCGATCGCCGCCTGCCTGGAGGCGCCCGTGCCGATCGTGGCCACCATCATTGGCGAGGGCGGCTCCGGCGGCGCCATCGCGTTGGCGGCGGGCGACCGGGTGCTGATGCTGGAGCACGCGATCTACTCCGTGATCTCGCCGGAGGGCTGCGCCTCGATCTTGTGGCGCGACGCGGCGCAGGCCAGCACGGCGGCGGAGGCGTTGCGGCTGACCGCCGAAGACCTCCGCGCACTGCGGCTGATCGACACGGTGGTGGGCGAACCGCTCGGCGGCGCGCACCGTTCTGCCGAGCTGGCGATGGCGGCCGTGGCGGCGGCGATCACGGCGGCATTGGCCGAGCTGGCGGGTGTCGCCGGCCCGGCGCTGGTCGCCCGGCGGCGTGAGAAATACCTCGCCATGGGCCGCGAGGGCATGGCCTAGCGCGCCAGCAGCCGCGAGAAGCTGGCCAGGCTGGCGAACCCGGCGAACCCGGCCGCCAGCAGCAGCGCCAAGGCCGGCCCGTGCAGGTCGGAGACCGCGAAGCACAGCGCCACCAGCGCCGCGCCCATGGATTGCCCCACCAGGCGCGAGGTCGCCACGATCCCGCTGGCGCCGCCGCTGCGGTCGGCCGGGGCGCTCGACATGATGGCGCGCAGGTTCGGCGACTGGAAGAAGCCGAATCCGGCGCCGCACACCACCATGCGCCAGACGATGTCCCACGTGGCCGGATGGTCCGGCAGCGCCGCCAGCAGGATCAGCCCGGCGCACAGCACGAGCAGGCCGCCGCCACCAAGGATCGCCACGGGGTAGCGGTCGGACATCGGCCCGGCGATCGGCGCGATGCAGGCGGTGACCAGCGGCCAGGGCGTGAACAGCAGCCCCGTCGCCACGGCGCTGCGCCCCATCCCCGTCTGGAAATAGAACGGCAGGGCGACGAAGGCCAAGCCCTGCGCCGCGAACGAGCACATCGAGGTCAGCGACGACAGCGCGAACATCGGCCGCCGGTACAGGTC